>DASQJI010000485.1:0-2048 GCA_035631175.1 Parafilimonas sp. | reverse complement strand
GCTTTATATTCTTCATAATAACCTTTCCCTCTTACCAGGAAAAAGGCAGTATTGAATTTCCAATTCTTATTGAAATCGTGATCAACGAATAACTGGTAATGAGTCTGCCAGTAGTTGTCCGTTTGATTGTTGTATGGCGTGCCGGGTTTTTCAGTGCCAGCAGGATTAAAAGTGCGATCGGTGTTCAGAATATCGATCGGAATTCCGTACCACGCCTGGTAAGTTTTTTCTTTACCTGAAAAAATGTTGAACCGCAAGGATGTGTTCTTCGCTAAATATCCGGTCGACACATAAAATGATTTGAGATCGCTTGTCGCTCTGTCGATGTACCCATCGCTTGTTATGCGGCTTAATCGTGCGTCGATCGTGAAATGGTTATCAATTAACCCGCTGCCGATTTTCACCGTATTTTTCCACGTATCGAATGATCCATAACTGTTTTCCAATTCCGCATATGCTTTCTTGTTCCATTCGTTCGTACTAAGATTGATCGTCGCGCCAAAAGCGCCGGGGCCATTCGTCGAAGTACCAACGCCGCGCTGTATCTGGATAGAATTAACTGAAGAAATAAAATCGGGAAGATCAACAAAATAAGTTGCCATACTTTCCGCATCGTTAAATGGAATGCCATTCAGGGTAACGTTAATGCGTGTTGCGTCAGTGCCGCGAATACGAATACCCGTATATCCAACGCCGTTGCCCGCATCGGTTGTTATGGTAACAGAAGGCGTTTGATTTAACAGGATTGGAATATCCTGTCCGACGTTGATTTTTGCTATATCGGTTTTTGTAATATTCGTCTTTGTGAACGGAGCTCTGTCTGAAGCTCTCAGCGAACTTACTTCGAGTGGCTGAAGAAAATCATCGGACGGGTTTAGTTGAATCTGCAAGTGGGCATTTGCTGTAACGTTAACCGACGTGTCAAATGCCTGCATGCCGATAAATTCAGCTTTAATATTATACTTGCCAGCCGGTACATTTAAAAAACTGAATTCACCATTTTGATTTGTTTGCGTGCGCTGAACATTCTTTATGTCCAAGGTGATTGTTGCGCCCCGCAAGACTTCTCCTTCGTTATTGGTGACAATTCCGGAAATATCGAACTGCGCATTCGTTAGAAGGCTGGTCAAGACAATAGCGATCGTTCCCAAAAACGTTTTCATTTTCTTTATTTTAAGATTTCGGGAACAGGAATAATGCTGGAGAATGTGCGGCTTATGTGAGGCACCTTCCCTTCGCAGGTATTACCCTGTTCAGGTTCAACGGGTGTAATCTCAGCCTCCCGATTGTATCAGGAAGCACCCCGGGAATAAAAAATAATCGCACAAAATTAATCACAGAAATTTGAATTCGATGTAACCTTTTATCCGGGTTGCCGTTACACACAAAAACCTTTTATGCAGAAGATGCTAATAAGCCTGGTCTTAGTTGTTGCGGGTTTCACGGTCGCAGCTCAAAATATCGTACACGATCCTAACGCGCAGGTGCGTAGCGTTGGCACTTTCACAAAGATCCATATATCCAGTGCGATAAACCTTTATTTGTCGCAGGGGAATCAGCAGGCGGTTGCTGTGAGTTCTGAAGACCCAAAAGTTACGGAGAGGATCATAACTGAAGTGAAAGATGGCGTCTTGAAAATCTATGTTGAGAACGGTGTATGGAATAAATGGAATTGGGGCAACAAACATTTGAGAGCTTATGTAACTTTTACGACGTTACAACTGCTGGATGCTTCGGGCGCATGTAATGTAGAGCTGACCGATCCGATTAATGTCGGTGATTTTAAACTCGTATTGTCGGGTGCAAGCAACATGAGAGGAGTTGTAAAAGGTGCAAACCTGGATTTCGATCTGAACGGTGCTTCCAATGGCAAGATCGATGCAAGTGGCACTTCGCTTAAAATGTCTGAAAGTGGCGCCAGCAATTACAAGGGAAAGATAACCACGGGTAAAGCCGACTTTGACGTTAATGGTGCCTCCGTCATTGATATTGGCGGCACAGCAACCGATCTCTCCGTGAATGCTAGTGGTGCCAGCAATTTTAAAGGC
>DASQJI010000484.1:0-7212 GCA_035631175.1 Parafilimonas sp. | reverse complement strand
CAACAGAAGAGCTTACTGCAAAAATGATCTCTCTATGTAAAGAAAGTTATCATGGATGGTATGGGATTGAATCGAGTGGGAGAGAAGCGATAGTCGAAGGGAAGCGGTTGTTGAATAGGTATTTGTTTGAAAGGTAAACTTACGCTGGTGACAGCGTTGCAAGCCGCAAGTCGCAGCTTTCAGGTTGTATAACAGTCGTTACTTAATGAATGATCGGGTGAGTCCGATGTGAGTCGCAACGTCTTTTTCTAAAATCCAACAAAAAAAATTTGGCTACAAATAACTGTTTAAATATTTTTGAAGAAATTTAAACAGTTGGATCTATTTTCAATTTCTGACCTTCAGCATTTTTCGGGAATAAAAGCGCATACCATAAGAATGTGGGAGCAGCGCTACAATGCCCTTCAGCCGCTACGCAGCGAGGGCAACACGCGTTATTACAACGGGTCCCAGTTGCGGCGGTTGTTAAACATCGTGAGCCTGATGAATGAAGGTCATAAAGTATCTCAACTCGGTCTCTTGCCCGACCAGGCACTGTATAATTTGGTAGACAAACATCTTTCAGCGCCTGTTCCCGATCCGAGCGACGAATATTTGATATCCCAAATCATATCCGCCGCTGTTAATTATGATGAAGCGTATTTCGACAAAATATTTCTTAATGCAGTCTTGCGTTCGGGATTGAAGGATGCCTACGTAAAGATCATCTACCCTGTGCTGCAACGGCTTGGGCTACTTTGGGCGGGAAACAAACTACACCCCGCACAGGAGCATTTCGTCACCAATTTATTCCGTCGAAAAATGCTGTCCGCCATCGACGCACTTCCGCCGCCGTCGTCATCAAAAACTTCCTGGTTGCTTTTTTTGCCCGAGAACGAATTTCATGACCTCGGCTTATTGCTTTCAAGTTTTCTGCTTACACAGGCAGGGACAAAGGTTATCTACCTCGGTGAAAATATGCCGCTCGATTCTCTCAAAAGCGCTGTGGCGGAGCTGAGGCCGACCGCCCTTTTAACCTTTTTGATCGGGAAAAAGGAAATGGAACAAGAAAAGGCTTACCTGTCATCCCTGTCAAAAAGTTTCAGGACATCCAAAATCTTTGCTGCCTGCGAAGGCTCATGGGCAAACGGTTTACCGAAAGGAAAGAACCTCGCTATTGTCCGATCTGTCGATGAACTGGAAAAAGAAATAAGAGCTAATGTTGTTTAATTACATATCTGGAAATATAAACAATGTTGTTGTTGCATTGATCGAAAACGGGTGTATAAATTAAAAGAAATGAAATCAATCTTTGACGAGGTATCTCTCGAATGCAGTAAGATAACTACGAAGGCTTACAGCACAAGCTTTACGCTGGGTATCCTGTTTTTGAATAAGCGGCTTCGGGGACCGATATATTCCATTTATGGTTTTGTACGTCTTGCGGACGAGATCGTCGACAGTTTTCACGATTACGACAAGGCGTCTTTATTCGAAACCTTCCGGCAGGCGACTGATGAAGCGCTGCAACATAAAATTTCTCTCAATCCTGTACTCAATTCTTTCCAGTCGGCCGTGCACCGGTACCAGGTCCGCAAAGAATGGATATATACATTCCTCGACAGCATGGAAATGGACCTTCATAAACACCGGTATTCTGAAGAAGAATATAAGAAATACATATTCGGGTCGGCAGAGGCGGTGGGCTTGATGTGCCTGCACGTGTTTTCCGAAGGTGATGATAAGCTATTTGAACATTTGAAACCGTACGCAATGAAATTGGGCGCGGCATTTCAAAAGGTAAATTTTTTGCGCGACCTTCAGGCGGATAACAACGAGCTCGGGCGGACTTATTTTCCAGGCCTGAACCTGAGAGAGTTTTCGCAGGAGCAGAAAAGAGAATTGGAAAAAGACATCGAACACGACCTTTCAGAGGCGATGAAAGGCATCAAACTTTTGCCTGCCAGTTCAAGGAACGGCGTCTATCTCGCTTATTATTACTTTGCGGTCCTGTTGAAAAAAATAAAGCAAACGCCAGCTCACCAACTATTAACGCGACGAGTGCGCATCCCTAATTTTCAAAAATTGCTACTGATGATCCGCTCCAATGTTCGACATCAATTGAACTTGTTTTAGTGCCCAAACTAGTTGATTTTCTTAAAGCGTTCCGTAAATAACCAGTGCGGGTTGGCCCGTTTCTCGTGTCCGAAACATTATTTTTGGATGCAAGAAGCTTTTTATGAAAAAGTTCATCTGCCTCCTTTTTTTCATTGTTACGGCATTTATCGAAGGACGCACTCAAAGTGCCCGCATGCAAACGCTGTTTGACTCCGGCTGGAAATTTTTTAGAGGCGATGCGGGAATGGGCGAAAAAGAATCTCTCAACGATGCTGATTGGCGCGACGTTGAACTTCCGCACGATTGGAGTATCGAAGACCTTCCCGATCAATCCGATTCAGTGATCGGTCCGTTCACAACGAAAAGCATCGGCGCTACCGCTACCGGTTACACCGTCGGTGGCACCGCATGGTACCGTAAGCATTTTACCTTAAATAATAATTCAAACAAAAAGGTGCAAATTTATTTTGATGGTGTTTACATGAACAGCGATGTATGGATCAACGAACACTATCTCGGGAATCATCCTTACGGGTATACGCCGTTTTATTATGACATCACGCCCTATCTGAAGCAATCCGGCGAAAATATCCTTGCGGTTCGCGTTCGCAATGAGGGAAGGAATTCGCGATGGTATAGTGGGTCGGGCATTTATCGTCACGTGTGGTTAACGGTGACCAATCCTATTCATATTCAACAATGGGGCGTGTTTGTTACAACTCCAAAGGTTACATCGAATGCCGCGACAATAAATGTTTCAACAAACCCGACAGGTTTTCAAAACCTGCCAGGTTTAAGCCATCTGAAACTCCGCACACAAATTCTCGACGCAAAAAATAAGATCGTCGGCACCACAGAAACGAATATCCCAATATCCCAATTACCCAATATCCCGATAACGCAATCCATCGAGCTCACTAATCCATCTTTATGGTCGCCCGAATCGCCGTATCTGTATCATGCGGTATCTGAAATAATTCAGGATACAAAAACGATCGATCATGCAGTTACTTCTTTCGGTGTTCGTTCGATAGACATCACAGCCGAAAAAGGTTTTTTACTCAACGGTCATTCGATCGAATTGCGCGGCGGATGTGTGCATCATGATAACGGCCCGCTTGGTTCTGCCACGATAGACCGTGCGGAAGAAAGACGAGTGGAACTCTTAAAGCAATTTGGCTTCAATGCTGTTCGTACAAGCCACAATCCTCCGTCTCAACAATTTCTCGACGCCTGCGATCGAATCGGCATGATCGTGATCGATGAAGCGTTCGATCAATGGGAACGTGCAAAGAATCCGGAAGACTATCATCTTTATTTTGATACTTGTTGGAAAAAAGATATCGATGCGATGGTGTTGCGCGATAGAAATCATCCCTCCGTGATTTTCTGGAGCATAGGAAATGAAATCAATGAACGGGCCGATTCTTCCGGGCTTGTTATTGCGAAAAAATTAATTGACCAGGTACGAATCTCTGACACCACGCGGCCAATCACTGAAGCGATCTGCGATTTCTGGGATCATCCGGGTTACAAGTGGGACACGACCGCAGCCGCGTTTGCTTTGCTTGATGTAGGTGGTTATAATTATTTGTGGAGGCAGTATGAACAGGACCATCAAAAATATCCGGAACGAATTATGATGGGCACAGAAAGTTTTCCACTGGAGGCGTTTCAGAACTGGCAGCAAGTTGAACAGCATCCTTATGTGATCGGTGATTTTGTTTGGACGGCAATGGACTACATGGGCGAAACCGGAATTGGTCACACAGGTCTTGACAGCACGCCCGGATTTCAATTGCAAACATTTCCGTGGTTCGATGCATGGTGTGGTGACATTGATCTCATAGGAGGAAAAAAGCCTCAATCATATTATCGGGCTGTTGTATGGAACCGCAGCAAGATGGAGATGCTCGTGCATGCGCCGATCCCCCAAGGCCATAAGGAAGCTGTTAGTGCGTGGGGTTGGTACGACGAACTGCCTTCGTTCACCTTTCCCGGGAATGAGGGCAAACCTTTGCAGGTTCACGTGTACACAAAATACGATGGCGTACGGCTTTTTCTAAATGGCCGATTGATAGGCGAACAAAATGTGTCGCCACAAACAAACTTAACGGCAACGTTTATGATCAACTATGAGCCGGGCGTTTTAAAAGCGATCGGATTACAGGACGGCAAGGCAGTTGATTCCGTTGTACTCCAAACAGCAGGAAAGCCGGCGCGCATACGCCTGGTCGCAGATCGTACGCACATCAGGGCGAGCAGAAACGACCTTGTATATATTACCGGTGAAATACTTGATGAAAAAGGACAACTTGTACCCGATGCCACACTCCCTTTACTTTTCAGCATGAGCGGTAACGCCGAGATCACCGCAACGGCCAATGCAAATCCTTCGGACATGGAAAGTTTCTCTGCAGAAGCGGGGCAGAAAAAAGCGCAACACAAAACTTTTCGCGGTAAGTGTTTGATCGTCGTGCGACCGGTAGGCAAGCCCGGCAAGATCACCGTGAAAGCAGAAGCGGAAGGTTTAACTCCAGGCCAGGTGGTGATCGACACTCAATAACATTTTCCCCGACCTGAAGGTCGGGGCAATTGATACAACTCCCGGCGGAGCGTCTGCGCGATTCCAAGTTGCCGCTCCGGTGTGACGCGTGAAAAAGGTGTCACGGATATATCGCAAGACCGAGGTTCAAAAAAATACTACCACACCTGGTAAATTTCTCTTGACCCCGTGAGGTACATGTCAGTATACCCTTTCATTTTTTCGGCCATCTCTTTCATTTGCTCGCTGTCTTTCCTGTATTTTTCCCAGCTTTGTTCATAAGCGGCAAGGTTCTCATATTGACTCACCATTATTACTCTATTGTACTGGCCCGTCATGTCGGTCATAATGTTGATCACTTCTTCATTTCCTCCCATAACTTCTTTAAAAAGCTTTGCGAGTTTGGACGCATTACCGGCCTTGCAAACGAAAATGTCGTGAACGATGATCATCTGAATTGTTTTAGAATGATTAGATGTTTTTAACTGCGATTAATGAGCGGAGTTACATGCCCGGAATAGGCATTGTTTCATATACCTCTATGGTGCATGCCGCATTCCATCCTAAATGGGGATGACCTTGCAGCAACGCTTTTGCTTCCTCCATATTTTCTGCCTGCAATACCGAATAACCAGCGATGTTCAAATTGCTGTTGCTGCTACCCGCGGGCGAAAGTTTTTGTCCGCCGGCAAGTGGAGAACCGAGGTCAACAAGTTTGTCGCCGCATCTCCGGGCCCATTCCATCCAGGCTTCCATACCTTTTGCCTGGTCCTCTGGTGAAGTCTGGGCCATCTGCTGACTTGCCTCAATCGGTGCGGTGTAAAGCACAAGATACTTTTTCATCTGGCGTTGTTTTAAGTAGTGAGAAAAATGGCAACCAAGTTACAAATGTTAAACACAAGTTTACCTTGGGATTTTACGAATGGTGGTCAAAGAATCGTTACTGCCCGCACGCTATCTTCGTTTTAAAATAACAATACCGTGAGATCTCTTAAAACCGCTTTCATAATTGCGCTGTTACAGATGGCTGCTAATATTGGGAATGCACAACAGATCTTTGACACAGGCCTATTAAAACCACGCTTTCGTGTTATAATTGATAATGACTTTGGCGGTGATCCCGACGGCCTGTTTCAGCTTGCACATGCAATGCTTTCCCCATCAATAGAAGTGCGTGCCGTGATAGGTTCCCACCTGAACGCGAATGACGGTTTTGACCGATCAAAGGAACAGGCGCAAC
Source organism: Parafilimonas sp. (assembly GCA_035631175.1). GTDB lineage: Bacteria > Bacteroidota > Bacteroidia > Chitinophagales > Chitinophagaceae > Parafilimonas. Next base: position 1,330 of record DASQJI010000484.1, on the reverse strand, counting down.
ATGCCGCACAACAGGCGCAGCAACTTTTAAAAATAATGAAGATGTCTGATGCCGTGCCTGTGATCGCTGGCTCGAACACGGCTATGCAAAACGATAGTACGCCAGTTGCAAGCGATGCCGTGAATTTTATCATCAAAGAGGCGATGCGAACCGATACGAAGATGCCCTTGTTTATTGTTTGCGGTGCCGGACTGACAGAAATCGCAAGTGCGGTGCTCACTCGCCCGGAGATCGAAAATAAATTAACCCTGATCTGGATCGGCGGTCCGGAGTACGCAGATCTTTCAGTGCCACCACCCGGTTACTCCACACCGGAATACAATCTAAATATTGACATCAATGCAGCGAAGGTGATCTTCAACAGGTCGGCTGTTGATTTGTGGCAGGTGCCGAGAAATGCTTACCGTCAATGCATCGTTTCTTATGCACAGCTATTGACGAATGTGAAATCGAAAGGAGAAACGGGTAAATACCTCGTTGAAAAACTCGAACACGTTACGCAATTGCTGAACAAATACGGATTGAATATTGGCGAGACATATATTTTAGGTGACAGCCCGCTCGTGCTGCTTACAGCGCTGCAATCAACATTCGAAGCAGATCCATCTTCGAGTAAATATGTGATAAAGATAGCGCCGTTCATTAATGACAAGGGGGAGTATAACTACAATTCTAAAGGAAGAAACATCAGGGTGTACGACTGGCTTGATACGAATCTTATGTTGAATGATCTTTTTGCAAAGCTGGACATGCTCTCACGGCAATAGAACGATTTCGCTATGAGTCGGTTCGAATTGTGCGGTTCACTGGCGTATCTCGATTTCGTATTTGCCCAAAAGGCCGGGCAGACCGAAGATTGAAAATTTTGCTTTCCTGATCTTATTCATCGCAGGGTCGATGGAAAAGTTGTAAGCGGTTGTAAGGTCTGCTTTTTCAAGTATAGTGTTATCGAATATCGCCTGCCTCAGATCGCAATTTTCAAATACACCCGCGGTTAAGTCGCAGTCAGCAAAATCTGTTTCCTGGAGCTGCGAATTTTTGAAAATTATCTTGCGGATATTTCTTTTGTAGAAGGACGACTGGTTTAGCTGACAACCTTCGAAAGAAAATGAAAGGCCAAACTCGTTGCACGAATGAAACTGAAGACCTAACATTTTGCAGTCACGGAACTTTACATCCCTGAATACGCTGTTGTCAATTTTTGCCATCGTTAAATTGCAGCTACTGAATTCGCAATCGATGAATTTGCATTCAGAAAGGTCGTTGTTTGAAAGATCGCACTGATTGAAAACACATTTTTCGTATTCGCCGCGTTTGAACGGTTTTGCAA
>DASQJI010000483.1:0-1600 GCA_035631175.1 Parafilimonas sp. | reverse complement strand
CCGCCATCATACTGAAACAGAAAGTCAGGCAGCATTTGCCTGGCTTTGTTGTTATAGCGGACAATGTCGGTGAGCTGCGAATGATCGTTATAGTAGTAGTAATAATGCTCAAGCGTTTTTCCCTTCTTAGTCCATATTTCTTCGGTCACATTCTGCCTGTCGTCTTTTTTAAAGGTCACAATCGTTGTATCCGTACGTTCCTTTACGCGCAACATCGAATCGGGCACACCATTAGTGTAAAACCACTTGTGCAATTCAGTACTAAACACATTCATTGAAGTATCGTCCGTTTGTGTTTCGATGGAGGCGACGTTGTTGCGGTCATTGTACTCGTATTCTACGGTGGTCGCCACGCGGAATGAGCTGTCGATCGATTTCATAAGCCGATCCCCGGTATAATATTCGTAGGTTACGGAGCTGCCTGCCGTCGCCAGGCTGATGTGCGTGATCACCAGGGAACCATTGTCTTCAATTACCCGGTTATAAGAAAATCCTTCCGTTGGCGTGTTGTCGCTCTCTATGCTCGTCGCTGAAACTTGTTTTATATTGTTCTTTTTCAGAGTAAGATACATCCTGTTCGACTCCTTTAACGACAAAATGTCGTTGTAATAATACTGGGCACAAACATGATTAAGGGTTGCCAATAAAACACCAATCAAAATTACCTTCTGCATGAACTCAATTTGAATATCCTCTAACGAAAAAACGGCGGCAAGGTATATATTGCTTCTTAAATTGTCGTGTGTATTTTTAGTGAAATTCTGGTTTTATTAACCGAATGCACGAATACGTGATATTTACCGCGCGAACACGGTAAGCCAATTTGGGTTTTTGGTATTTTCTTATGCTTTTGTTCCTGTAATATTGATTGTCATATTTCCGCTCACTATTTAACCAAGCTAGTATGGAATACGCTGAACGTTTTACGAAACTCGTCGACATCATGGATGAATTGCGTGAAAAATGCCCATGGGATAAAAAACAAACTATCCAAACGCTACGGCCGCTAACGATCGAGGAAACGTATGAACTCGCAGACGCGATCACAGAACAAAACTGGGAGGAATTGAAAGAAGAGCTTGGAGACCTTTTGTTGCATATTCTTTTTTATTCGCGCATAGCAAAGGAACAAAATAAGTTCACCCTTGTCGAGGTTATTGAGCACATCTGCAACAAACTTATTGTTCGGCACCCGCATATTTATGGCGATGTTAATGTGAATGATGAAGAAGATGTGAAAAGGAACTGGGAAAAAATAAAGCTCACCGAAGGCAAAACATCTGTTTTAAGTGGCGTCCCGGTTTCGTTACCCGCAGTTGTGAAAGCCGCGCGCATACAGGAGAAGGCAAAGCAGGTGGGATTTGAATGGGAGAAAAAGGAAGACGTTTGGTTAAAAGTGCAGGAAGAAATGAAAGAATTGCAGCAGGCCGTAGAACAGAACAATCACGCAGAGCAGGAGGACGAATTCGGAGATGTGTTGTTTAGCCTTGTCAATTATGCACGATTTTTGAATATTGATGCAGAGAATGCGCTCGAAAGAACAAACAAAAAATTTATTTATCGCTTCACACGAATGGAGACCATTGCTTCAGATGCGGGT
>DASQJI010000482.1:0-8915 GCA_035631175.1 Parafilimonas sp. | reverse complement strand
TTAACTACTAAACATTCTCATGAAAAATGCTACGCTTCTTTTTGTGATCTGCATGTTGTTATCTGCAACGTCATTTGAACAGGCCGGCACGCTTGATTCTTCGTTTGGAGACAACGGCAAAATAATAACACGAATCAGCGGATATTGTGTTGCCAGCGCTGTCGCGATACAGCCGGATGGAAAAATTGTAGTTGCAGGTACATGTGGTCATGATTTCCTTGTCCTTCGCTATAAAAAGAGCGGATTTCTCGATAAAACGTTTGGCGATCAGGGTATTGTGCTTACCGATTTTGACGGAAATGCCGGAGGAACATCAATGGTGCTGCAGTCAGACGGAAAGATAATCGTGGCCGGGAGTGCTTGGAATAGTAACAATGTCGATTTTGCCCTGGCCCGATATCAGCAAGACGGAAGCCTTGACAGTAGCTTCGGTAATGATGGTAAAGTTGTCACTGATTTTGGCTTAAGTGAGGGTGGTAATTCGGTTCTTTTGCAAGCAGACGGAAAAATTGTGCTGGCAGGTACATCAGTATATGGACCCGGCGAAAATTTCGCTCTGGTGAGGTATAAGAAGAACGGCCGGGTAGATAGTTCGTTTGGTACAAACGGCGAAGTGATCACGAATGTCAGCGGATCAGATAACCATTTAAATGCGGCAGCCTTACAGGCCAATGGAAAAATTGTTGTCGCAGGCTCGGTGTATACACGATATTCGGATCATCCACAAATATATTTTGCGTTAGCAAGGTATACGGATAACGGTAATTTGGATGATTCGTTTGGTGATAGTGGTAAGGTAATAACCGATTTTGGTGGTGACGCCCAGGCTTTTTCAGTCGCAATTCAGAGCGATGGCAAGATCGTTGCTGCCGGTAGTTATACGAAGAAAGTTGGCGTTGCCTTAGCCAGGTACGGGCAGGATGGAAGACTTGATAATTCTTTTGGCACGCATGGGAAAGTGATTACCATATTTGCCGTTGGCTGTGATGTAAATTCAGTTGCAATACAAACAGATGGAAAAATATTAACTGCCGGCGCTTATTATCAGGCCTTTGCCTTGCTGCGATATAAACAAAACGGAATCATAGATAGTACTTTTGGAGGGGATGGCTTAGTAACTACTTCTTTTAGCGACGTTTTTCCTAGTATGGCCAACGACTTAGCAATTCAAAACAATGGAAAAATAGTAGTTGTCGGAAATGTATCTTATGATTTTTCTTTCATAGCTATCGCCAGGTACAATGGAGATAATACTTCTACACCTATTAATAGCATTGGTGTTTCTAATGCTCAAAAAAATAAAAATGTAATGGCGAACATTCTACTTTCACCTAACCCTGTTCAAGACATTCTTCGCATAGACGGCTTGTCATCTTTTACGAAAACAATTTCTATTATTGATGCGAAAGGGAAATTATTGAAACAAGAAACAACTGCGAACGACAATTATTCATTTAACACAAAACAACTTTCTGCAGGAATATACCTTGTTAGAATCGCTGCCGGACATGCGGCAACGACGTTGAAATTTCTTAAAGAGTGAGATCGCCGGTGGTTGATCATTTTCGTGTCTGATTAAACGAACATTTTGTGCTACGAAGGTGCGTGCCGGTTCCGGTCCGTCATTCCAGACCTGATCGGGAATCTCCTTCTACGAAGCAGTACCGCTATTCCTTCAAAAACTTCACCGTTGTTTTTTTGTTGGTTGAAGTAATAGTCAAATAATAAAGGCCGGCAGTCAAGCTTTGTGCCTGCATGGTGTAAATACCGTTCAGACCGCTTTGAGCGTTCCGATCGTGCGCGACAACACTGCCTTTTGCACTCGTAGTTTGCAAATCGTAACTCGTAAATCCATCAAGCCCTAATGTTCAGAATCTTTTTAAAAACTCGTATATTTAAAAAGCTGACTGAAAAATTAATGCATTGTTCTATGAACTTTACTATTGCCAATGTGATCAAAACAATTTTTTTTATTCTTTCGATTTGTTTTGATGTCTCTGTATTTAGCCAAACAACGTTTAGAGAGACTTTCAAATCAAATATACCCGGTCGGCCTTCACAAGTCTTGCGATTACCAAATCATGGTAGTGTTGTAGTTGGCGGGCAACTTGACTCAATCATTTATTGTCTTAGGCTCGACAGCATTGGCAATGTGCTTTTATCGAAAAGGTTTGCTAGCCAGTTTTCCGAGCGAGCCATTGGTCTTGTTACAAAGGATGAGGGACTTATATTGTTTTCACATTCCTTTCAAGGAAATCACCAAAATCAGGGTGGACTCATAATAAAATGTAACCGGAACGGGGATATAATTTGGACTAAGAGATTAAGATCCAAAAACTATCCTTCCGTTTCTCCGCAGGTTCTGTACGAGGATTCTCATGGAGGAGCAATCCTGGTATATAATGTGAACGATAACATCAGCTATACTTCGACAACGATCGAAATTGTAAGAATAACGAGCGATGGCACCTTAGACTGGTATACGACTTTTGATTCTCAGCAAAGTTCCACAGATATATATAATCCAAAGTGTATAGTTGAGGCAAACAATGAGTTTTTGATAGGCGGCAACATAAATTATCAATGGCTATACTATACCGATGGTGCTTTGTTACGGCTGAACAGCAAAGGAAAAGTTCTTGCGTTTAAAAGGATTAGTTCGCATTATTTATTCCTGACTTTGTCGAAACTGTGGATAGCGAACAATATGCTTTGCGCATTTGGGGAATTCGAAGGTGAATATGGATATTACAAAAAATGTTTCTTTTATTTTAAAGATACAAGTGGTCAAATCCATGGCGATGTCGTTCACAACAATGTTTTCAGCGTACAGCATTATCTTGAACTACATAAATATCTATTGCCCGCCGATTTATCAGGGGCGTACTATGAAAAAAATGGAAGTTATATTAACGTCGCTGGAAATGGTTATAATTATGAAATTTCAAAATTTGACTCGTTAGGTAGGATATGTCCTGATTTCGCATTGCCGAAATACGACCCATTATTTCATTCAAAATTATTTACTACAAGCGACAAATCGTATGCTGTGTATACGGATAGTGTTTACCTGGAAGATGCTGAGGTATCGGAGTCGCGGGTGGCCGAAGAAGCCATAATATGTCGAGGCTCCGCAAATGAAAATCCCAATCCAATCAAACTTGACAATCAACGTGTGAATGTGGACGGTTCCAAACCAATGCTTTTTCCAAATCCAGCAAGAGATATAATAACGCTAAAATATTCTTCTACATCTTTTCAGGAAGTATACGTGGCAATTACGACAAGCGATGGAATCACTATGCAATCGGCAAAGCTACTATTGAACCCTGGGATAAATATGCAGCCCATTGGTATAGAATCATTGAGCAGCGGCCTATATTTATTAAGAATAAAAGAACATGACAAGCTTACTGTGCTCAAGTTTATTAAAAGCAATTAACGCGGCCATGAAATCGGAACGATAAAGTCATTAGAGGTAATGTCTCTCCTTATTCCTTCACAAACTTCACCGTTGTTTTTTTGTTGGGTGAAGTAATAGTGGAATAATAAAGACCTGAACTCAAGCTTTGCGCCTGCATGGTGTAAATACCGTTCAGACCGCTTTGAGCGTTCCGATCGCGCGCAACAACACTGCCCTTTGCATTCGTAATTCGTAAATCGTAATTCGTAAATTGATCCAGCCCTCTAATATTTAAAACATCTCTCACAGGGTTTGGATACAAGACAACTTTATTTTCTTCGTAAATGCTCGATTGAGCAACCGGCAAACTCCTATATTGTTTTTTGTCAACGTTGCCTATGTCGTTGTTAAAGCGAACAACACCGTATTCCGTGTAATAATAATAAGTGCCATCTTTAATAATACGAATCGTTGCAGTTCCTGCCAGTACAATCTTGCCGTCAGATTGAAGGGCCATGGCATAAGCGTCATCGTCTTTCTTATTAAAATCAACAGGGTCGGCCTGACCATTTGTACCGAATGTTGTATCAAGTCGCCCAGTTGGCAAGTATCGTAAAAGAGTATAGTCATATCCTGTAACTGAGCCCTGAATACCTTGAGCACCGGCCGCCAAAATCTTCCCATCAGGCTGTATGCGCAAGGAGTAAATTTTATGAACGCCTCCCTCAATTTTTTTTACAAATCCATTTACACCGAATGTTGAATCCAGTTCGCCATTCATTTTGTATCGGGCTATTATTGGTCCCGGACCGTTGAAAGCCCTGCCTCCTAAAATGATCTTGCCATCCGGCTGGATCGCAATTGCAAAACAAAAAATATTATCCCTTACCATCTTTGTTAGCACTCTTCCGTTTGATCCAAAAGACGAATCAAGATCACCGCTCTTCTTGTATCGGACCATTCCAAAGTTCCAGTCAGCATCTCCGGCAAGAATGATCTTTCCGTCGGGTTGCAGGGCCATACATTGTGAGCGATCATCTCGCCGAATGGTTGTAACGATCTTACCATCCTTTCCAAAATTTGAATCAAGAACTCCGTTTGGCTGATATCGTGCTAACGCAAAATTTCCGTATGACGTAAAGGTGTATCCGGATACAAGTATTTTGCCGTCTGGTTGAATTACCATATCCGTTGCAGCGTCTTCTCCGTGTCTGAAATCGGTAACAGTTCCTCCACCTGTTCCAAACGAAGTGTCAATTGCACCACCAGGATTATATCTTACAACCGCAAAGTCGTCACCGGCTGTGCCGGCAACAAGAATTTTACCATCAGACTGCAATGCAACTGCATTGGCTATGCAGATATCGTGACCTGGTATCGCTGTCAGCATTCTTCCATGCTTTCCAAATGAAGGATCTAATTCTCCATTTACAAGATACCGGGCAATAGAAAATTTGTTTTCCGAAATGCCCACAACAACGATTTTTCCATCAGGTTGAATTACCTCATCTTTTGCTCCTGCAGACGTTCTGAAATCTGTGATCACTCCGCCTCCCTTTCCAAATGTCGTGTCTAACGTTCCTGCCTGTGCATTTCCTAGCGTTGTAACCAGGGCACAGAGAATTGAGAATAAAATTGTTTTCATATCTGGAGGGTTTAATGCTTCATTTTTTACTTGTGAAGAATCATTCTTTCACAAACTTCACCGTCGTTTTTTTGCGGGTTGATGAGATGCTTAAGTAATACACACCTTTACTGAAAGTTTTCAAACTCTAACTCTCATAATTGAATTAACAACCTCTACCTTAAATTCCCGCTGTACACCGAAAACTGATGCCATGATTGTGTGATGCAGATACACGGTCAATCAATCTTTAATACAACGAACCGAAAACCCATAACGCCTTGTGGCAGTTTGGTGGGATCTGTAAATAATCGCGTAATTGTAGCTCAGCACTCGATACCATGCCTGAAATGTTTGGTACTCTGTAGAACTCCACCAGTGGCCTTGACCTCCAAGTTGGCCGAACATACCATCGTCCCCGCTCCGGTATCCTCCCGGAAGGCCTGTGAAACCGGTTGAATTTGTTGCACCTTTATTGGGAGCCCACCATAAACCGGCGCCGGCATCGATGGTCCCTGTATCTTTCAATTTGCCACCTGCATTTTTTCCTAAAAAGTTTGATAATGTTGTCCATTCTCTGTCAGTCGGCACATGCCAGCCTGAAGGAGCCAATCCTCTCGGATCATTTACCGCGTACCAGTTGTATAATCTTCCATAAACCGCACCGTTGGCTGAGTCATTCTTAAACCAACACCATGCACCCGTGGTTAAGGTATCCCATTTGCCCGGGACCGTCACTTGTGGTATTTTGTCTCCGTTCCTATAGTGATTAACGTCAAGGTTCTTTGTCATCCACTTTTGAGTACCAATGCTCACGGCGGCAAACTTATTGAAATCATTTTGCCCGGAAATAAAAGCAGAGTTTGAATAGTTATCAATTACAGCAGGGTCACTAACATCATTTTCTTTTGTACAGGAAATAGATAGCAGTAAAATAAAAACAAGACCTGTTTTAATTTTCGGTGTCATAGCCAAATTTTTTTGTGAATAGATGTACTGCAAATACGTTCAAACCTGCCGGCGAAAAAGAATACATTGAAGCGGAGAAACAAGAAAATGCTAACGACAGGGCTTTCATGTGAAGAGTTTATAGAGTTACGATAGAATAAAATTTTTCTACACGATTTGCCAATTGATTGATGTTATCGGGCTGACGGTTTTGAACCGTCTGACCGCTATTCGTCAAAAAGCATTCGCAGATTATGCTTGCGCAACAACACCGCCCTTGCACTCATTACCGACCACTCATCACTCATTCCCCGATCTTCTCATTCACAATTCTTAAGATCTCAGTTTCGAACTGCACAGCATTTCGCTCCATCTCTCTGCCTTTCGAAATGATCTTATCCACAAAACTTTTATCATCACACCCGCCGGCATTGATGCGCACATTCAAAAATGCACCCACCACAGCGGCTCTCGCACACAAAGCTCCTACACCGGCATCGGACACAGAATTTGGGTTACCAATTTCCGCCATCGCTTTTATCACTTCCATACTGGCATAAGCAACGTGCATCACGCGGAACGGAACTTCGATCGCACCTTTTGTCGCTTCCTGTATCGCACTTGATCGCAACTGCTTTTCGGCATCGGTGGATTTTGGAAGCGCAAATGCATTCATGATCTGGTTGAATGCCCGCGTGTCTGCATCTACCAATTGCATTAATTCATTTTTATACTGCTGTCCCTTTTCGGCCCAATCGCTGAACTCTTCCCATCTGTCATCCCATCCTTTTTTGTGTGATGAAAGATTGGCAACCATCGTGGCAAGCGACGCACCCAACACACCCGCATAAGCAGCGATGGAGCCACCGCCGGGCGCCGGACTTTCACTCGCAGTTTCGTCGGCGAAATCAGTCAAGCTCATGCTGACCAGTTTACTGTCTGCATTATTTTTCAGCAGGTATTCAATGATCCTTTCTTCCGGTTTGAAGGGTGCGAGTTCATCAAGTCCCATCGAAAGAATGGCGATGCGTATAAGTTCTTTTTCCGATACCCCCGTCGAGCGTTTTTGTTTTCGAAGAAAATATTTTCCCGCATCTACCATCGACTTCAAAGGAACCAATCCCACCAACTCACTACCGGTAACACGAATGCCACGTTCGTTCGCCTTTGTACAAACTTCATCGAACGCAATATGCATCGGGGTAACATTAATATTTGTAAGGTTCATCGAGATCTGCGCAATTCCATATTCTTCGATATACCAACCGATCGCCTTCACAGATTTCAGGCTGCCGGGAATTGCAACCGCATTTCCATTCTCATCTCTTACGATCTTGCCTGTGATCGGATTTCCTTCACGTTTTACTCTGCCTCCTTCACGCACATCGAACGCGATAGAATTTGCGCGGCGCACTGAGGTCGTATTCAGGTTAACATTATACGCGATCAAAAAATCTCTCGCGCCAATTACGGTCGCGCCGCGTTTTGCGTCAAATTCTGCCGGACCAAAATCAGGTTGCCATTCGGGCAACTTTATTTTTTTAAAGAAGCCTTCGTATTCACCGGCCCGTATCACCGATAAATTACACCGCTCTTTATTTGGCTGCGCACATTCGTATAAATAGACGGGAATCTTTAATTCATTTCCTACGCGCTCTGCTAACTGCCTCGCATAGTCTGCGGTTTCTTCCATTGAAATATTGGAAACAGGGATGAGCGGACAAACATCGGTTGCACCCATGCGCGGATGTTCACCTTTGTGTTTGCTCATGTCGATCAATTCACCCGCTTTTTTTATTGCTTTAAAAGCAGCAATCACAACAGCCTGCGGATTCCCGACAAAAGTCACAACCGTGCGATTGGTGGCTTTACCCGGATCAACATTCAGCAAACGGACACCATCGACAGATTCGATTTCATTTGTGATCTGGCGGATGATATTTAAATCATTTCCTTCGCTGAAATTTGGAACACACTCTATTATTTGCTGCATAAACTATGATTCGGTGCAGGAAAATTTTCGGATGATAAAAGGTGAAGATAAGCGAATAGCCTTAACACCTTTATTCAACCGGCCGGCGGTTTTCGGTAACTGAAAATCGCATCTCATCGCGGAAAAAAGGAGATCTGCTTAAAAAACGAATTCCGGTAGGGAATTTTTAATTTTCGTTCTTATTTTTGCCAAGGCTGAGACTCTTTTTGCCGTTATCTAAACTCTTTAAATCTTAGGCCCACCCACATGAAAAAGTATGTTTTTTTTCTGCTGCCATTAATTTTTTTTGGCGGATGTAAGAATATAACGCGTCCTTTTAATTCGAACCTCGCCGCGGATAGTAAAGACGTCAATGCTGCACGGTCGGCTCACCCAAATATCATTTTGATCGTCGGTGATGATATTGGCTACGAAGTGTTGAGCTGTAATGGCGGTCAATCATATCAAACTCCCTTCCTGGATGATATTGCCGCGAACGGAGTAAGATATACTGAATGCCACGCCTGCCCGCTGTGTTCGCCCTCACGAGTTTCACTGCTGACGGGAAAATATAATTTTCGGAACTATACCGCGTGGGGTTACCTGGACCCGGCTTCAAACAAAACCATTGGAAATATGTTGCAGGACCAGGGCTATGCAACCTGTTATGCAGGAAAATGGCAATTGAGTGGCTACGATCCTTCCATACATGCTTTAGGTTGGCAAAAATATTCTGTCTGGGACCCCGGAGATCCGTTGATTGCCGGTTCGAGGTATAAGAATCCGCACATTTACCAGGACGGAAATTTCCTGCCAGATACAGCGACCGTGAATAAATATGGAGAAGATATGTTTGTTGATTACATCAGTTCATTCATGGACACAGCGACAAAACCATACTTCATTTATTATGCAATGACGCTTGCCCACGCTCCTTTTTCGCCTACGCCGGATGACGCTGAATTTGC
>DASQJI010000481.1:0-3071 GCA_035631175.1 Parafilimonas sp. | reverse complement strand
CGCACTTTTGTAATGACTTTCGGAGAACGGCGCCTTTGCACGCAGGTACACCATTGTAGGAGAAACAGATATCTCAATATTATCTACAACGAAAATATGATGTTGCAGATTGGGGCTTGCAACAATGTGCGTTTCCACCTTCGTGAATTCTTTCGCAAGACAATCCTTTATCAACTCGAGCTGTTCAGCCGAAAATGCCCGAACAGCTTTTGCAGGCTTGTTTGTTTTTACCGTACTCATGATTGACATTAAATCTTTGCAATCAAATATCAGCGGGTATATAGGCTTTTCGGTCAAAACATAGCTTTCTTTTAATACAATGTTGCCTGCAGGAATTGTCATGGTCTTCTCCTGTAAAAAGCAATAAAACTTTTTCTCTTTGGCATTTGGCAATTCGTCGCGGCCAGCAAACCGAAATGTATTTTCGTTTTCGGCGATCACGTAATGCAGCTCCAGATCTCTGAAATCTGGCTGCATCGCGTGCAAATTGACCTGGATCTCTAGTTGTTGCAGATCGATATTCATAGGAAGCAATTGAACCTCAAAATTAATTCTCCTGCAAATCTTCTGCGCATTATTTGCTTGTGGAGTAAAATCAAAAGCTGCTTCCAAAAAGGGCGCACATCCGGGTGTCCAATTTGCCGGCCGGCAAGGTGTAGAAGAAAATCCTTTTCTGTGGAAAAACACGAACAACGCCGGTTTTCACTTTTTCCTTATCCATACTGCGCAATAGTGGCACGGTTTGAGTGAAAGAATAAAAGATTCTGCAAACAGCCGCTATGAAAAGAAAGAACGAAAAAACAATTCCGGTCGTTGAGGAGCAAGTTCATGTTGATAAAAAGATTATCGAGAGCGGCAAAGTGTATGTTCACAAAAAAGTGCGGGAAGAGAACGAGGACATCAGCGTGCCTGTGGCTCACGAAGAAGTAGAGGTTAGGAAGGTAGCCGTGAACCGATACGTGGATGCTGCTCCGCCGGTAAGGTATGAAGGAAACACAACCATCGTTCCCGTTATCAAAGAAGTTGCTGTCATTGAAAAAAGATTGGTCCTTGTAGAAGAGGTGCATATAACAAAACATGTTGTAGAAGAAACACACGAACATACCGTACCCCTGCGTAAAGAAGAGGTGGAAGTAGAGCATTACACCCGGAACCCCGCTAAAGATTTACCATAACAAAAAATAAAAAGGAGGTCGTATGTCACAAACGGTTGTAGGAATATTCAATAATGCTGACGATGCAAGGCATGCTGTCAGTAAATTACTTGATAACGGGTTCAACGAAAGCAATGTTGATTACGCCCGCGGTCCTGAATCTGAGGAATATTTGCAGGACGCAAATTATCGCGAGGAAACGCGCACTGAACATGAAAGTGGAATTGGCCGGTTTTTCAGAAATCTTTTTGGTAACGATGATGAAAGTGACCGCTACACAAGAGTAGCAAAAAGAGGTTGCATCGTAACCGTCCACGCTGAGTCAACTGACGAAGCACGCAGGGCTACTGAACTGCTCGACGAATGCGGCGCTGTTGATGTGGATGAAAAAGACATGGCGTATGGTGAAACTGCGCGCGAATACAATGCTGAAAAAGACAGGGAGTATGTTGCCGAACGGGACAGGGAATATAATGCGGAAAAAGACCGGATGGTTAACAGGGAAGAGGACGGAGAATATACCCCGAGAAAGGATCGTGAATTCACCACCGAACATCCGAACGTTCCCGACGAAAAATATTTTGACACTGCCCGCAATGAGACCAAAAAAATACCAGTGGTAGAGGAAACGTTGAATGTAGGCAAGAAGGTTGTGGAGAAAGGCGGCGTGAGGGTTCACAGCAGGATTGTTGAGAAACCAGTGGAAAAAACGGTCCGTTTACGCGAAGAGCATGTTTACGTTGAACGAAACAAAGTTGACAAGCCGGTAACCGATTCCGACTTGAATGAATTTAAAGAAGGAACGATCGATGTGAGGGAACACGCCGAAGTGCCGGTCGTTACCAAAGACACGAATGTGGTTGAAGAGGTTTCCGTGAACAAGACAGTGGGCGAACGGGAAGAGACGATTCGGGACAATGTGCGCCGAAAAGAAGTTGATGTGGAAGACGTAGATACGGGAAGAAAAAAAACGAATTTGTAAAAACAAACAGGGCAGCTTAGGAAACTATGCTGCTCTTTTCTTTCACAAAATAAGATAACAATGGCACAGTTACATGTTCAGAAAAAACGAGGCCAGTTGTGGTGGCTCTGGATAATCGTCTTGTTGATAATTATCGGGGTGGTCTACTATTTCCTGGTTCGCAACAACATGGTTCCCGACCCACTCGGGATCAACAGGCAAACTACATCGTTGATTCATGCAAATGAAAACATGCATGTTATTTAATTCATTAAAAACATTTGATCATGCCAAGTAGAAACGTTCGCTCCAGGCTGGTAGAGCTTGGTAATAGCGGTTACGAAATTGTTGCCGACGAGCCCGACATCCGGAAATGGAAAGTAACAAACGCCGACAGGAAACTTTTAGGCGTTGTAGACGAGTTGCTCGTAGACCGCGAACTTCATAAAGTACGATATATAGTTCTCGGTTTGCAGGGCAAACCGCTCAATCTTCTTTCCCGGAAAGTATTAATACCAATCGGTATTGCTGAACTGGACCAGGTGGATGACCTCGTCGTTTTACCCTCGATAACGTTGGAACATCTCGCAACACTACCTACGTACAGAAAAGGCAAACTAAACCTCGAATCAGAGCGAAAGATCAGGGCCGTGTTTTCTCCTGCAGCTGCCGCCATGGATGCCGACGACGACGTTTTTTATGAGCACGAACAGTTTAGCGATCGAGGCTTGCACAACCGTAAAAAAAAACTTGAGTCAAGTCGCAGAGACAATGTAGTATATAAGGATGACCCGGTGTTTGATCGTCGCCCGAATGAAGAATTCAGACCTTTCAAAGAGGGTACAGTTGAAGTCACTGAAAAATCGGAAGTGCCTGTTGTAACAAAGGAGCCAAGAATTGTGGAAGAAGTATCAGTAAATAAGCAGGTACGTGAACGCGATGCAACTGTACAGGAT
>DASQJI010000480.1:0-4029 GCA_035631175.1 Parafilimonas sp. | reverse complement strand
TATTTTATTGCAATAGTTAATACAGTCTGCATAACGGGCTGTTCCCGTATAAACTTCGGCATTTAAATACAATTTCGCCAACACCATCCAGTCCGCCGCCTTATCGGCCCGCGCATATTCATTTGTTCTTGGTTCAGCAAGCGTTTGTTCAACATCTAGCAGTTCAGATTCCACATACTGAAACAAGCTATCTCTGGAGATCTGCGGAGGAATAAAGCTACCAACGGGGTCGTTTTCCGTTACAAACGGTACATTACCGAAAAGATCCATGGCATGCCAATAGCTTAAAGCACGCATGAACCTTGCTTCAGCGCGATATTGTTTTATATTGTCCGCGTCCGTTGATGAAAAGCCCTTACCCGCAACAACGTCATCACTGCTTTCCCGGATAAATTCATTACACAGGCTTATTTGATAATAAAGGCGGTTATAAATCATCCTGACAAATGTGTTACTTGTTGTCCAGTTCATGTTATGAAGATCCTGTATGTCTGCATCTCCCCATCCAATTACAGCTTCATCTGTGGTGAGCTCTTCCATCTGCCAGTATTGGCGGAGATAATTAGAAAACCCTTCATCATATCCTGTAATATCAGGATTACCAGCCGGACCTTGCTGACCGCTTACTGCCAACCCCGCATAAATTTTTGCTAACACGGCCTTATAATTTGCAGGCGTATTGTATACATCCTGCGCAGTGGTGCCCGTTAAAGGCTCGCGATCAAGATCTTTGTTGCATGCAACAAACACTGTAGCCGCCAGTACAGTGAGAAACGTCCACTTAATATATGTTTTCATGTCTTCTTGTTAGAATGAATATTAAAAATCAAGATTTAGCCCGAGAGAAAAGATCCTGGGTCTTGGATAAAAGTTATTATCGATACCGCTGAAAATTTCCGGATCCAGGCCCTTATACTTTGTAATGACAAACACATTTTGTATAGTAAATCCGGCTCTCAAATTGACCGTCTTATCAATAACTTTTCCGAAATTATAACCAATATTCAGGTTATCCATTCGTAAAAATGATGCATTCTGAATGTAGTAATCTGACCAATATTGTGGCCTTTGGAAATTGGTGACTAAAACATCAGACGATGCATTGTTCAAAAACGGATTTGAACTGAAAATATTAGTGTAATATCCGGAATTGGCCGCCACGTTGTTAAACATGTAGTTGCCAATATTCGCTCTTAGCACAAAGCTAAGAGTGAATTCTTTGTAGTCAAGCTCCGATGTAAAGCCCATGTAGACCACCGGGTAGGGCGACTTATAAAAATATTTATCGTCGCTATTGATCACCCCGTCACGGTTATTATCTGCATATAATCCTTCGATCGGGTTGCCGGCACTGTCATACACCTGCTTATATACATAAAATGAATTTGCGGGGTAACCCACTGCATATTTCTGTATATAATTTCCAACGCCGCCTGCGATACCACCAACGTCAATTCCTTTATTAGTTGGATCAGGAGCCTGGGTGAGATTGGTAATTTCATTTTTGTTGTATGTCAGATTGAAGGAAGCGTTCCAATTTAATTCGGGCCCTTTTATTGGAGATCCACTTATAGTAAATTCAACGCCTTTGTTTTCCATATTACCAACGTTGATAAAAAACTGGTTGCTTAGATTTGAACCTGCTGGCAATGGGCTGTATAAGAGGAGATCTTTGGTTTTTTTCTTATACACATCTATGCTGGCATTCAGCCTTCCTTTGAACATTGCAAAGTCAAACCCGCCATTATATGTGATAGTTGTTTCCCATTTCAGATCCTGGTTGAACGGTTCTGGCCTGTACGTATAATAAAATTGATCACCTAACTGATACTGGGCCTGCGGATTGCTTAAGGTATACCTGGGTATGTAAGGATAGTCAAGACCAATGTCGCGCTGCCCTGTTTCGCCATAGCCCAAACGCAACTTCAGGCTGTTAAGGGGACCTGCACTGTTTTTTATGAGATTAACTGCTAAAGCCGCCGATGGAAAAGTTCCCCAGCGTGTATCGGGCGCAAATCGTGATGATCCGTCGCGGCGAACTGTAGCCGTCAATAATATCAAATCGTTATAACTATAATTTACTCTGCCGTAATAGGAAAGCAGCGTATTCTGAGAAGAATCTGCGCTATTTGTCTTTAAAGTATCACCCTTTAGATTTAGATTGTAATTAGCAGGAGCCGCGTGCCAAAAATCATAATACCCATAACCGGCCGTTGCGTCTATACGGCTTTTAATAGAAGAAAGATCTTTTGCGTAGTTGAGATAAAATTCAAATGTTTTATTTCTCCTTTTTTGTTCATAGGAATTTGCGAAACCGCCTTGTACGGCAACAGAACCCGCAGTTTCTGGTATCGTTTGACTGCCTTCACCATGCGAAACGTCGTATCCTGCATTAAGATTGGCGCGCAGTTCCGGCAAAAAATGAAATTTATAATCAAGCACGATGTTACCAATGCTTCTTTTCACATTACTTGTATTGTCGTTTTGATTAAGTATGCCAACCGGATTTTTTGGAGCTAGTGAGTTTGGGTTACCGCTTGCATCGAGCCATTCAAAATATCCACCATATTTGCTGTCTGCATCAAGAACCGGTTGCGTTGGATCAAAAAATACTGCGCTACCAATAGCGCCCTGGTTTGCAAAAAAGAATTTTTCTATTGTACCCTTTAAATTCACGCTCACTTTTAAATGATTATCCAAAAAGGTTGGCGTGAGCGATAAAGCGCCTGATGTTCTTTTCAAATTATCAGTTCTTAAAATACCGTCCTGGTCCAAATATCCCAGGGACAAACGATAAGGCAGTTGTTTTATACCTCCGCTCAAGCTAATGAGATTATCAGTCGAAAACGCGGGATGATATATTTCTTCCTGCCAATTTGTATTTGACGTACCTAATAACGCTTTTTGTGCGTCTGTGCCTATCTCGTTAACCAATCTTGTAAACTCGTCTGCCGAAAGCACGTCTACAGTATTACTCTTTACTGCAATCGAATTTACCGTGCTGAAGCTAACATTTAGCTTGCCACCACCCCTTCCTTTTTTAGTCGTAATTAAGATTACGCCTCCGGAAGCTCTGGAGCCATAGATAGCGGCAGCCGACGCGTCCTTTAGAACAGTAAAAGATTCAATATCGTTTGGGTTGATAAGGCTCAATGCATTCGCGCTTCCGCTTATACTACCATTTTCTAACGGCACCCCATCAATCACTATCAATGGATCCTGGCTGGATGATAACGAAGACACGCCACGGATACGAATAACACTGCCCGAACCAGGCTGTCCGCCATTTGAAGTAATTTGAACTCCTGCTACTTTTCCACTGATCAGTTGCTCGGCAGTGGTGATGCTACCTTTCTGAAAATCTTTCTGGCCTACAGTCGCAATAGAACCGGTAAGATCCTTCTTTCTGCTGGTACCATAACCGATAACCACTACATCGGTCAGGCTTGAACTCGCTTGTCCCAGCGAAATATTCATTGGCCCATTACCTATGATCACCTCTTTGGTTCCATATCCAACCGAGGAAATCACAAGTGTAGAAGCATTCGCCGGCACATTAATAGTGAAGCTGCCGTTACTTGTGGTTTGGGTTCCGGTGCCGGTGCCCTTTACCAAAATCGTTACCGAGCCTAGCGGCGCCTTACTCGCAGAATCAGTCACAACACCGGTAACAGTTCGCTGCGCCCACGCTGAAAGGCACAAAAGTGGCATCACAAAGCTCAAAAACAGTCGTCTCAGGTTCATAATGATAATTTGATGTTGAGAATTAGTAGTTATTCAAATTTGAAAAAGTGATTTGTAATGGCAAGGCTAAAAACGTCAATAAAATTGACAACGAAGAAGTATCATTTGCTGCTGGCCTTGTGAAAAAATGGGAAGCAATCATGTTCACTAAGCAATTCACCGTTCAGTTAAAATGTGTAAATTTTACGCAATAAAGTGCAAATGTGTAATTTTCACACTTCATAAAAAAATTTTTCGAGAGAATTTTTTTGAATTGATTATTTCTGAGTTAATATTCCACTTCAT
>DASQJI010000479.1:0-2813 GCA_035631175.1 Parafilimonas sp. | reverse complement strand
GAGCTACCGGACCAATTAATGACTCCCTTTAAGAACTTCGTTCATCCCCTGACCCTCCCGATCAGAATCGGGATGCTCTATTCAACTGAGCTACCGGACCGTGACCATTTACGATTTCAGATTTACGATTTCAGATTTTGCCATTCAACTTCAAAGGTCAACGTCAGACCTCAATCATCACACGTTAAACCGGGCAAAAATAATTTTTAATTAGTTTGCAGCCAAACCTGCTTCATGGATGTTCAGATAGAACCAACCTGGAAAGAAGTACTGCAAAATGAATTCTCTAAATCATATTTCGAAGAAATAGTTGCCTTTCTAAGAACTGAAAAAGCCCAGGGTAAAATAATATATCCGCCCGGCTCACTCATTTTTAATGCGTTCGACAAAACGCCTTTCAGTAAGCTGAAGGTTTTGCTTTTGGGACAGGATCCCTACCATGGTGCCGGACAGGCGATGGGCTTATCTTTCTCTGTTCCAAAAGGGGTAAGACCGCCACCTTCGCTCATTAATATTTTTAAAGAGCTTTATAATGATCTTGGTGTTCCAATTGCGAATACGGGCGATCTTACGCCGTGGGCATTGCAGGGTGTGATGCTGCTGAATGCTGCGCTCACGGTGAGGGCAGGTGATCCTAATTCTCATTCAAAGATTGGCTGGCACCAGTTCACTGACGCCGTGATAAAAAAAGCATCAACGGAAAAAGAGGGCCTCGTGTTTTTGCTCTGGGGAAGCTTTGCTCATCAAAAACAGGAACTCATCGATCAAACAAAACATCTGGTATTAAAGGCAGCACATCCGTCGCCGTATAGCGCTGATAAAGGTTTTTTCGGATGCAGGCATTTCAGCAAAACAAATGAATATCTTGTTCAGCAAAAACAAGACCCCGTTGATTGGAAGCTGTAGCAAGTTCGATGTCTGCGGTTTCAAATTGCGAGGTTACCTGAATTGAATGGCTTTAACGGGGCGGATTGTTTTTACGAAAAGCGTTGGTATGATGAGGGAGAGAAAACAAACGAGCAGCGTCGCAAAACAGACAGCAACGACCTCCCACCAGATGATATGTACCGGTGCTTCTGAAACGTAATATGCAGCTTCATTCATTTTGATGAAGCCCGTTTGTTGCTGTAAAATGCAAATACCAAGTCCGGCAACCAGCCCGATGATAACACCGATACCGGCAATGATCGACGCGTGATAAAGAAAAATTTTCTGGATCGTCCAGTCGCGGGTGCCGAGTGCTTTTAAAACGCCAACCATTCTTGTTCTTTCAAGAATTAATATCAGCAAACATGTCACCAGGTTGATGATGGCGACGATCGACATCACAATAAATATAACGTTGCGGTTCACATCCTGTATTTGAAGCCAGTCGAAAATGTTTGGATAGATCTGTTTGATCGTGCGACTTATCCATGCCTGTGGAAGCATCTCGTATAACTGCGTATTCACGGTATCCATTTTTCGGGGATCGTTCAGGAAAACTTCATAGCCGCCAATTTCATCGCGCTCCCAATTGTACACGCGGCGGAGCAAGCGTATGTCGCCGATCGCAAATAATTTGTCGTATTCATCAATCCCCGTTTTAAAAATCCCACAAACTTTCAACCGACGCGCAGAGGCTCTGCCTGCCTGCTCGTTAATAAAATAAACGTTGATAGAGTCATTCACCTTTATTTTTAATTCATTTGCTATCGGTTGAGAAAGCAGTATTTCTTTGCCGTAGGATGTGTCGTTAAATGTAGGAAAGCGCCCTTCTTTCAGGAAAGGTTTCAGGTTACCAAAGTCATACTCCCGTTCCACTCCTTTAAATAATACCCCTTCTATTTCCTGGTTCTTTTCCACCACAGCCGATTTTGTAGCGAATGCCTGCACTTTTTTTACCTGCGGAAAGAGATGCAATATCTCAAGAGCTGTGTCATTTGGCGGCAGCGGTGTTTCTTCGGCAACTATAGCCTTACCGGGTTCATATTCCTGCACGCGCAAGTGTCCCCAGAAATTGAATATTTTATTACTAACCGCATACTGGAACCCGTTCACAAATGCAAGGGTGATGATCATCGCTGCAACACTCAAAGCGGTGGCCGCCGTGGCAAGACGAATAATAAACCTTGAAAAAGAATGCTGGTTGTTAAAGGCAATTCGCTTTGCGAGGAATGATGCAAGTTGCATGGAGCGTAAAGGTAGGTGAATGGTGAATCGTGGAGGTCAAATGTGAACTATGAATTGTGAATTGTGAATGTGAATTTGTCAAATCGTGAAATCCTAATTCCTATCCTAAATAAACTAATAAACCAGTTAACCACATAACCGTCCTCATACATGATGCAATAATTCTCTTAAAACTTCCGCTGCAATTGGGCTGAGCACAATGATGTCATAGAGTATCACAAATAATTTGTTGGCAATCGACTTCCAGAAACTGCGTTTTTCATGGTGTTTGGAATTGAACGTATCAATCTCATGGTCATCGCTCGGTTGTGCGATGTAAAAACGATCTTCATGGTGATGCGTCTGATCTTTTCCAGGTGTTTGACCAGGCTCTTGTTTCATTAATGAGTTGCTGGTAGAACTGTGGAAGCTGGATTCAGCAAAGGTTCCATTGTTAGCAGATACGAACCATGCAGCGAGGATTAAAACCGAGCGGAGAAGGATTTTAGTTTTCATGATCTTTTGTTTTGTCATGAACCAAAATTGTCTCTCCGAATACCCCTATATCAAGGTAGAAACCACGCAAAAAAAAGATTGCGTAAGAGTGCGGTTAAAGCATGTTCGTAGATGCGTAGAAATACGTTTTTGTGGACGATGCGTAG
>DASQJI010000478.1:0-12553 GCA_035631175.1 Parafilimonas sp. | reverse complement strand
AAACCTGTGAATTATGATACTAAGATCTACTCTTGCAGTTACTGCATTCTTATGTACGGCTTCCTATTCATTCTCCCAGGCACCCGCGAAACAATGGGATGCTGATTTTGGTGGAAGCGAAAATGAACAACTCGCGGCGATCCAACAAACGAAAGACGGAGGTTACATTGCTGGTGGTTACACCGAATCAGGTATTAGCGGTGATGTAACGCAGGAAAGCCGCGGCAGCTCCGATTACTGGATCATTAAAACAAATGCCAACGGTGTAAAACAAGCTGATGCACGATTCGGGGGAACCAGTGTTGACCAACTCACCTGTCTTCAGCAAACAAGCGACGGCGGCTATATTTTGGGAGGCACCTCCTTTTCAGGTATTGGCGGTGATAAATCACAAGCGAGTCGGGGTAACAGTGATTACTGGATCGTGAAAATCGATCGCAAAGGCAAAAAACAGTGGGATGCAACTTTTGGTGGCACCGGCCCTGATGAATTACATTCCCTGCAACAAACTGTTGACGGCGGATACATTCTTGGCGGTTCTTCCTTGTCCGGCATCAGCGGAGATAAAACGCAACCGACAAAAGGTGGAAAAGATTTCTGGATCGTGAAAACGGATGCCAACGGCGTAAAACAATGGGACGCAGATTTTGGCGGCGACCTGTTCGAAGAATTATTTTCGGTACGGCAAACTCTTGAAGGTGGTTATATCCTGGGTGGCTATTCACTATCGGATGTGAATGGTGATAAGACCGATCCTAATCGTGGCCGCTTTGATATGTGGATCGTAAAGACAGATGAAAACGGCAACAAAAAATGGGACGCCGCATTCGGAGGAAACGATGATGACTGGCTTGCACAGCTACGACAAACAACTGATCGCGGTTATATTTTAGGAGGCTGGTCATGGTCTGGTGCGAGTGGTGATAAAAGTCAGCGCAGTAAAGGGGATAATGATTACTGGATCATAAAGATCGATGCGAAAGGTGTGCGGCAATGGGATGCTGATCTTGGTGGCAGCAGCAATGATTATCTTACGGATATTCAACAAACCGCCGACGCAGGTTATGTACTTGGAGGCTATTCAAGTTCGCCCTTAAGCGGGAACAAAACGCAACCCACGCAGGGTGGAACTGATTACTGGATCGTGAAGACTGATGTGGACGGGAAAAAACAATGGGATGCAGATTTTGGCGGAAGCGAATTTGAATTTCTGAATGGACTACAACAAACAAATGATGGCGGATACATCTTAGGTGGCTACTCTGCTTCAGGTATCAGTGGCGACAAAACAGAGGATACAAAAGGCTTCAATGATTTCTGGATAGTGAAGACCACCGCTGATAGTGCGTCATGTAACATACCGACAGATC
The DNA here is from genome assembly GCA_035631175.1 of Parafilimonas sp. Classification (GTDB taxonomy): domain Bacteria; phylum Bacteroidota; class Bacteroidia; order Chitinophagales; family Chitinophagaceae; genus Parafilimonas. Next base: position 11,183 of record DASQJI010000478.1, on the reverse strand, counting down.
TGCGGACAACAAATATCCGTTCCGAGGGCGCAACGCTTAAATGGGATACACTTGCCGGTGTTACTAACTACGAGGTGGAATACAGGATCGCCGGTGGTTTTTCTGACTGGACTATTATCAGCACCACAACGAATCAAACAACGATAGCCGGGTTATTTTCAGGGACACAATATGAATGGAAGGTAAGGTCTGTTTGCAGCGAAAAGTTGTCATCCGAATGGTCGGTGAAAGAAACCTTCATGACAAGCTTCGCTGCGCAGGCTGTTGAAAACTTCTCGTCTACAACGCTAGCCGGCTTGCAAGTTTATCCAAATCCTTTAGTCGAGTTTGCCACCGTCTCATTTTCGCTGGCGAATGCTTCCACTGTAAGAATTTCAATTACTGACATGTCTGGAAAAATATTGCAAACGATCATTGATCAAAATTTTTTAGCAGGAAGGCACGAAGTGAAGCTTAACCGCGGATCGTTGGTTGCCGGAATGTATCTTTTGCAGGTGAAGATCAATGATGGCTTGACGGTGAGGAAAATATTGGTTCAGTAAAATTTTCATGAAGGTTTTCTCGTTTCCGCATTGATCATTTTTTCTGATAATATCGCACATAATCCACTTCGTATGTGAACGGAAATTTTGTGTCATCGACTGGCCCTCCACTTGTACCACCGATTGCAAGATCAAGCAACAGGTATTGTGGCTTCATGAAAGGCGCCCATTGTTTGGCAGTCAGGCCGGACGCTTTATAGGTCGCGTAATTGTACCCGTCGTAAAAATATTTTATCTGTGTGCTGTCCCACTCGATGCTGTATGTGTGGAATTGGGCTGAGAGCGTCGTGTTGTTGCCCACATCATACGTGGTGATCTTTGCTGTATAGCCAAGCAATCCTCCCGGCATATACATACTGCCAAGTATAATTCGCGGTGATCTGCCAACCCATTCGGCGATATCTATTTCTCCGCAATTGGGCCAGTCGACTTTCTCGCGGTTCACGCCGAGGGTCCATATTGCTGGCCATGATCCTGCGCCGATAGGCATTCTTGCGCTCACCTCAATTTTACCGTACAAAAACTGCATCCGGTCCTTAGTGATAACGCTTGCAGAAGTGATCGCGTGACTGTTATAATTGTCGTTCCGTGCGGTAATGATAAGAAGACCATTGTTCACCTCACTGTTTTCCAACCGTGCTTCCTCGTAATACTGTTTTTCGTTGTTGCGCACATAGCCGTGCTCATAACCCCATTTGAGAGGATCAGGCAAGCCGGTGTAATTAAACTCATCGCTCCAGGCGAGTTTATAACCGGAATTCTGCGTGTTGTTCTCTGCAGGTGAGGCTGGGAGGTTTGTGTAAATAGAATCTTTTTTGCAGCCGGTAAGCAGGAACACGGCTGTGCTCAAAACAAGCAGTTGTTTCATAAACAGGATATTGAATCACCGAAGATAACGGAATAAAATCAGCGTTTGCCGTTGTAATCGGCTACCTTAATATCCTGAAACGCCCGGAAGAAGTTACAGCAACCAGTTATTCATTACTCATCATTCATTATTTATTTCCGCCCTCATCTTCAAGCTCATAAACTCTTTTCATCACGGCGTCAACGATGCGGTCGCAATAGATAAGGTTGAACTCATAAATATCTTCCGGTGTGTAGGTCTTTTCAATTTCTTTCCGCAACATCGCCTTCGCGCGGTTCAATCGAACCTTTACATTTGATGCAGTAGTTTGCATAATGTCTGCAGTTTCTGCAACACTAAGGCCCGTTAACTCACGCAGCGTAAAGGTCATTCTGTAATCATCTGGAAGTTTTTGCAGCGTTGCCTCGACAATATTATTAAATTCCTTACTGATAAGAGACCTGCTATTGTCGGTGTATTTGTAGTCTGAAAACATAAACGATGAATTTCCTGGCAATATTTCTGTTGCCTGTTCTTTCTGATAACTGTATTTATGCGATTTGTGATAGCATTCGTTGAGCATTATTTTTATGATCCAGGTCTTAAATGAAGCGCGTCCTGCAAACTGTTTCAGGTTGAGATAAGTGTTTACAAATGTTTCCTGCATGAGATCTTCGGTGTCCTGGTGGTTGAAGCCATATCCGCGGCCTGTCTTATAGAGGAAAGGGTTATACCTGCGGATAAGTATTTCAAACATCCCTTTATTGCCCGCGATGATATGCTCAATTACTTCCGCGTCGGAATATTGCTGAATGCCTTTTTCTGGTGCACTTACGATCATTCTTAATAATAGATTTATGTGTCTGCTATGGTCGTTATACACACCTGTCTTTTTGCAACGAGGTCACTGATATAACTTCACAAATTTAGATCCAAATAGCTGCCCGCAGGCGAAATCACCTCCTCACGAAAACGCCACTTTCCCGGTGGAAAGTTCAGTCTTTGAAGCAAAGGCAGTTCTCGCGATCTGCGCCAGCGAAAATGCTCCTATTGCCATTACGAGGTCACGGACGGCAACATCAAAATATCCGGTACCGGCGATGAGTTGCAACGCAATACAAATTAGCCATGCCATCACAATGTAAGCACCAACAGCCGGCCTCAGAAGAACGATCAATCCAGCGACAATTTCAATCACACCGACAATCATCATAAACGTCTGCGCCGAAAACGGCAGCGCAGATGTAATTGCAGGATTAAGATAATGCGTCCAGTCTGTAAGCACGTTTGTAAACTTGTCTAAACCTGCCACGATGGGCACTATGCCGTATGTCACTCTCATAATGTTAAACACCGAGTGTACTCTTTTATTTGATTCAATCGCTTCCATAATATTTGTTTTTGTTGATAGAAATATAGAGTACCTGAGAAACGAAAAGGTTACAATCGTGCCTGGTCAATGGAAATTGTGAAAAAAATGCAAGTTCAAACATCGTTCAAGCAAGCCGCCGGCGGCTCAGAGCGGTCATGATTTCTCATGAGATATGAGCGATCACACATGCATTCTTCTTCCTAATTTTACTTTGTATGAAACGCTCCGGCTCCGCTGACCTTCCGCTGCACTATGGCTCTGTTCCAAAATGGCTTGCTGACCGCATGGCGAAACTAGGCTTCGCGATCACGGAGGCGATCCTCACTGAATACGGCAAAGATGCATTCCTCCAAAGAATGTCGAACCCTTTTTGGTTTCAGAGTTTCGGCGCAGTGATGGGAATGGACTGGCATTCGTCGGGTATCACAACGTCGGTGATGTGGGCTTTGAAAAAATCTATCAATCCAAATTCAAAAAGCCTCGGCCTGTACATCTGCGGTGGTAGGGGAAAATTCTCAAGGGAAACTCCTTCAGAATTACTGGCAATCGCCGGCAACACCGGACTGAACGGAAACGAACTGGTTCGCAGCAGCAAGCTCAGCGCAAAAGTCGATAACACCGCGGTGCAAGATGGCTTCCAGTTGTATATGCACAATTTCATCCTAAGCGATGAAGGGAAATGGACCGTTGTGCAGCAAGGCATGGACACGGCGAACAGAACCGCCAGGCGCTATCATTGGCATTCAGACAACATCCAATCGTTTGTTGAAGAACCGCACACTGGTGTGTGCGGCATCAACCAGGGCCAAATTTTAAACCTGACTGCAAAGGAAGCGCGACCCACACGTGAGCACATTCTCGATTTTGCGCGGGACGAGCCGATACAAGTTTTGAAAGAATTCCAGCAGTTGATCATGCCGCCGCACCACGACGTGCAGGCAGCGGATGTAAATCTGAAAAGACTTGGAAGCATCCTGTGGCTTGCACATGAACGTGCGCCGGAAGATTTTGAAACATTGCTTTTGCTCGAGGGTGTTGGTCCCAGAACGATCCAATCGTTGACATTGGTGAGCGAAGTGATCCACGGAACGCCATCTCGTTTCAATGATCCGGCCCGTTTCTCATTTGCGCATGGAGGAAAAGACGGCCATCCTTTTCCTGTTCCGACGAAAGTTTATGATGAAACGATAAGCACATTGCAAACGGCGGTACAAAAATCAAAACTTGGTAACGGCGAAAAATCAGAAGCTATAAAAAAGCTGCATCAAATAGCCGCGACTGCGGAAAAGGATTTTATTCCCAACAAAAACTTTGAGGCATTCATTCAAAAGGAGAGAGATGAATCATGGAAGTATGGAGGAAAGACCGTGTCAGGCGACGCGAAACCGCCGCAAAAAGTTGCGCCGCAGTTGAAGTTGTTTTGATTTTTTCTGCCGTTAAAAATCAACAAACTAACTGGAAAAGGATTTTTGTAACTCGAGTTAAAAGCACAGACCGTTAACCATAGTTCTTATCTTATCAATACAACAGCCACTTTTTTGAAGAAAACTTTACCGGTGTAGTCGACAGCCCTGGCTACTGCGACATATGTTCCCGACTGCGCTGGGTTATAACGGATCGTGCCATCCCACCCATTATGAAAATCTGTCGTGTAATAAATTCTTTCACCGTTACGCGCGTATACCGCAAAGTATTCAAATGATTTCATGCCCACCGGAAAGGCACGCAACACATCATTTAGCCTGTCGCTGTTGGGTGTAAACCCGGTGGGAATATAGATGTCAGGCCCGTTGTACCGTTTAACAAGTATTGCGCTGTGCGCGTCACATCCTTCGTTTGTCATGGCATCCAGCCTGTACAGAACATCCTTGTCATAAATAGCAACCGGGTTTTCAATATGGGGGTCGTTCAATCCGATCGCGGGACTCCACCTATAATGGTTGTCTGAGCCGCCATGTGCGTTCAGTTGTACAGGCTGGTCAAAGGCCGCCATGGTATCCTTGCCAGCAAAAGCCTTGTTCATATAGATCGTGAAAGGCCGGTGTATCGTGTCGGTGCAGCCGTCAACCGTTTTGCCGATCAGCGTGAACGAGTTTTGCCCTTCATTCAAAAAATATTTGATGATCTCTGATCTATCTTCGTTGAAACCTATCCCAAAATCCCAATACCATTTTTGTACAGTCTTTGAAACATCCTGCGCCGTGTAAATGATCTTACGATATGCGCACGAATCATTTATGCTCAGAGCGGTCAAAGGCTTTTCATGCACGGTCAGGGAACTGGATATCGAAGTGCTGTTGCAACCATAATTGGTGGTGGCGATGAGCGATGTGGTATGTATCCCGCTGTTATAATGATACGCCGGGTTCTGTACGTTAACCGGCACATTGTCCATTTTCCATTTCCATGTATTGACGTTTTCGCCAACGGCCCCGGCTGGCAGGAAAGATAGATCGGTAAAATGGATCATCTTATTATTACACAACGGATCATCGTAGGTAAACGATGCAGTCGGTTGATAACGCACTTTGAGATTTTTCCTTGCCGTATCAGATATGCAACCTTCCTTCGATGCAACGGCAAGCAATACAGGAATATCTCCGCCAGCCGTCGCAATAAAGCCCGCAGGATTTTGCTGAGTGGTAACATTTCCCTGTACCTGCCAATACCATTGTGCAATTGTAGACAGCTGTTGCGGCACGGTACTTTGATCCTTGAGTGAAACGGGTGTTTCATTCTGACAGATAAGCGGAGGAAAAACAAAATCAGCGATCGGCTTTGGACCCACCGTCACAGGATGCGTTGCGTTGAAACTGCAAACCGGGCCGTTTCTGACCTGCAGCGTGATGTTGAACGAACCGTAACTCGGGTAAGTGTAGGTAGTCGAATCAGGGCCGCTAAGTGTCGCGCCATTTCCAAAGTCCCAGGTATAAGTTGGGCTTAGTAAATTGGTGGATGTACTTACGCACGTAAACGAATTACCTGCCTGGCAGGCGAAAATCCGATCTAAATTGAAAGAGGTTACCGGCACAGGGTCAACCTGTACCCTGATTTTTTTCCTGAAGCTTTCACATCCGAAAAGTACCTTTTGGGATACATAATAATAAAAGACTCCCGGCGTGTTCGTCGGAGGCATGATGGCATCCGTAACGCCGGGTTTTGTTGTATCGGTATACCATAACAAAAGGCAGTTGATTGATGGTGTCGCCTGAAAAGGAGGCGCCTTCGCATTTTGGCAAAAAAAGTAATCTGATTTGGCAATTGGCGTATCGGGAACCGGCAACGGGGTAACCACTGCATACGCAGTATCGCGGCAGCCATACCCTGCGTACGGTTGCAGGTCAACCCAGAACTTGCCTGTTTGCACAGGCGGCGGACTGAGCGTTAGATTTTGATCATAGCCGAGCACCTGCGTGTAGTCTTCATTATACCATGTGTAGGATTGAAACCCGTAAGGCGCGTTAAGCAGCAGCGAATTCGTTTCTACACAGTAAGGCGCTGTAGCAAGAATATTGGAACAACCTGAGCCCACGTCCAGGTACGCATAGCCAAAATGGCCACCCTGTGTACAATCCGCAGTTTTAAACTCGAGGGTCACTTGTTTATTGGCGAGTCCAACAAACTGTATTGTCACGGGAGACCACTCCTTGTATAAAACGTCGCCTCCGCTTGCACTTTTTTTGAAACCCGGAATCCCTCCAGTTGAGACATAGTTATACGAGGCACAGTTGATCAAATTGCCTGTTGATGTCTCAAAGGCGGTCACGAAGAATCGTGGTTGTTCTTCTTTCGCGTGCTGGGGGTTTTCAAAAACGACCGCATAGAAATAAGTGAAGCTGAACGAGTCCTCATTTGAAGGAACAGTAAAAGTGTACGAGATGCCCTCCGCCTCTGCGCCCACATCGGTGTTACCCAACTTGACAGAAAATTTGCCGCCGTAAGGACAAAGCTTTGGAAACTTGCCAAAGGCGTCGATCGGTATAACACCATTGCTGTCGGCAGAAATTATTTCATGCCTGTTGGGTGTTGGCGGCGATGGTTTCAAGTTTATAACGTTGCTGCCGGCCAGTGTATAGGTTTGGCCGACAAAACATTGCCAACCGGTAAAATCACCCTGTTCAAAATCGATATTTGGCGGGCAGCTTTGACCGGAAATCCTGTTACATAAGAACAGCAGCAGCATGGCAGGGAGAAAAAACCGCATTAGGATGAAGAGCAGTTGTTTAGGTACGCGTTTTGGTGAACGGCAATAATATAAATATTTTTTGAGCCTTGCAACATTATTTTAGACCGCAAAGCGGAGGAAAAAGCTGGCGCAACAAATGCCGGGTTCCAAAGTTTTAGAAGCCGAAGCTTCGCCCCGAGCAATCAGTTGAGGTGCGTGAGCTCACTAAATTCACCGATCACATTTACTTCCGTGTACTCGTGCGTACACATCCAGTTGATCTCGTTCAAAATATCTAAATAAGTAGCGCGGAATTTTCTTGCAATGAGCGAATCGGTGGTCCACTTGCCATCGATCTCGGCGATCAGCAATTTATCGCCGAGCTCATCTTTACAGCCAAAGAATTCAACGGTTACTTCTTTTTTATCTTCCTCGTAATTGAGGACAATCTTTGCAGTTACTGTTTTTGAAATGTGTTCGAACTTGATGAGGGTAGTCATACATAGAATATTTAAGCAGTCGGCTTTACGAAAGACAAAGTTGGTACCATGTTTTAAGAGCTTGAATTTCATCCAGGTTCATGGTTCGGTTTTTCTCGTGATGGGAAGGAATTCATTTTTTGGAACAAGATGGATCGGTGCATTGGTACCTATTAACAGGCAATGCGGCAAGAGTGGGTATCGTTCACGAGGAAGCTGGATCGCTGTCTTTCAAGGTTTAGAACGGTGTGCATTTTGCCGGCGTAGAATTCCCACGATCCTTAATTTCGTATATCAAACAAATCCAAAACTGAGCCTGCATGAAACGCATACTGATTTTCGAGCTACTGTTTGCCGCCTTTTTATGTAACAGTTGCTCTAAGAATTCGGACAGCCCCACGCCACCACCACCTCCTCCGCCATCTTCCCTGAAGGTGAAAACCATGACTACGGAGATTACGGCCAGTGGCTCGTTTCACTTTTTGATCGTATCAACTCTTTCGTATGACGCCCAGGACCGCATAATAAAAGTTCAATCAGACAGCGGTTATACGAACTTTTCGTATCAGAATAATTTAGTGAGAAAAGATATTTACCAAAACGGCCAGCCAACGCAACATCTGTATTACTATTTGAATTCGATGTCTTTGCTTGACAGTTTGATCACCTTGGCAGAAGGTATTCCGGGCAGGTTTCGCTCAGACTATTATTATAATTCGAAGAACCAATTGATAAAAATTGTAATGACAAGCGAAAATGCGTTTGGCAATTTTACCGATAGCGCTCTCTACGAATATAATGGCAATGGAGACCTGACAACGATCACCCAGGGCGACAATATAAACAGCTATGAATATTTTGATAAACCAAATGTTGAGAATTCATCATTCATGCTGTACCCGGGACTGCGGCCGGGTCCGCATCTCCTAAAAACATCATCGTTTACATACATGAGCGATTCTAACACGACCACTTATGCCTACGATTTTGACGAAGATGGCCGGATCGTGACCGTAACAGCGCAAACGACAGGCGTTGCTTATTCGCAAACTCATATCACCCGCTATACGTATTATTGATGGCTTTTTTATTGCGCTGTATATGGCGATCTTAATGCTGTATGCTGCAGCGCATTCTTCTCCCCGTCCTTCAAGAAAGTTTGAAACTTTTGATTGCTGAAGACAATTGAGTAAACCGATAAACGTTTCCAGGACAACCTCAATCTCAGTTATTGTATACTGGATGAACGCGAATCTTTCGCCGCTACTTTCTTAAAAAAATTGCCGCCTGTTATCTGTGAAGATCTCGAAAGAGATGTGTTTGCATTCATCACACATACTTTACCATTTGTGAAATAAAAAAAACCGTTTGTATTAGATCTTTTATACGCAATTTCCAACAGTATATAACTTTACGCCGTCAAATCAAATAGGAGAACATTCTCCACTTAGATGAACAAGTTTCTGGAAGAGTTATTTACCCTTTGCAGATTAAGGGAAAATCCACCGGAAATCTCCAGCCTGTAATACTTACCACACAGTAAAGATTCCAAAGAAGGCGCAAGCCTCACCGACCGCAAAGGTTTAATCAAATCAAAAATTACATGAAACCAATTTTATTGGTTGTTGCAGGCATAGCCATGCTGATGCTGGCAATATACCTTATTCGCAAAGCTGAAAATAAACAGTTTCGGCCATTGCAAGAGAGATTGAATTCAAAAGGAATTCAGATGAAGAAATCCGATTCCTTCCTGCCAAATGAGGCAGCGATATATCACTTCTTTTTTTGAAAAATTAAAAACCTGAATATGACACATTTTGGCAAAAAAATTCTTTCCGCTTTCGTTGAAGTCACGGAAGAAAAACCTGTTACTGCGACGGAGGTAATTGAACCGAGTTCGACCACATACGCTTCAACCGGTGGCACTGTAGCTGCCGGCTCAGAGAAGTTTAAACAATACTTCGACCAGCTTTTCAAAGATGCAAATCTTCCCGGACCAGATTACTTCGAGTTTTCAAAAATGACGGAAGCCATGATCGGCATAACGGATGAAAGAGCAAGATACAGTGCAGCTTTTGCAGGTTTAAGCGTCCAGGGTTTAGACAAACTAAAATTGTTGAACACTGCGGCGCAATACATCGAAGTGATCGAAACGGATGCTGACAATTTCAGCAACACGGTGGATGCGGCATTAAAAGAAAAAGTGCAAACAAAGCAGCAGCAGATCGCCGACAATGCGAAGCGTATTCAAACGCTTACAAACGAGATAAGCGATCTGCAAAATAAAATAGCGGTGCTGCACAATGAAGTGAAAGAAAATGAAGAAAAAATTGAAAGCAGCTCAGGAGGTTATAAAGCTGCGTCGGAAAATATGAAACAGAAAATCTTATTCGACATCGAGAAGATAAAGCAATATATCACTTGAGACGTGAATCGTCAATTCTGAATTATCAAACGTCAATTTATCACAGCAACAATAAAAACAAAAAATAAAATGATCAACGCAATTCAACAAACGAAAAGGCCAGGCTGGTTTTCTGAACCGAAGAATGTGGCAACAACGGTCGTTGGCTTGTCCCTCTTTGCCGCAATCGCATACGGTTTTGTAACGTATGTATTGCCCTGGCTGATAACAGTTACCTGGAGTCTTATCAATTTGATTATTGGTGGCGCTATACTCGGATTTATACTGATGGTCATCACGAATAAAAAATTCTGGAGAGCACTGCGTTATTTTTCTGAATTCATCGCGAACTATACAATTGGTGTAGCTATCGAGCTGAACCCATTCAGAATCCTTCAAATGAAAATTGACCAGGGTTACAAAGACAGGGAAACATTATTTCGTCAATCTGCCAGGCTGAAAGGGAAACAAAGTGAACTGGTCGATAAGCTGAATGAAAAAGAAAAAGAACTGCAGTTGAACGTTCAGAAAGTAAAGATCCTGCAACAGGAAAAACGAAATTCAAAACAAATTGACCTGTATGCAAACAGTGTACTGCGTTGCCGTGAATATATCGACAATGTGACACCTATCGTTGGCGATCTTAACAAGCTGATAAAATTCTCAGAGGCCGCATATGAAGAAAGCGGCATCATGCTGGAAGACGCGAAGCTTGATCTCGAAGCAAAACGTGACCTGTATTATTCTGTGACCACAGGTTTATCGGCGGTAACAAGCGCAATGAAAGCGTTCAAAGGTGATGACGACCTGAACCAGGATGCTGAAAAAGCTTTGTCCATCCTTAAGCAACAGATCGGTGAAAAAATAGGGAATATAAAATCCGCGATCGATGTAACGCAGAGATTTATGGATGATAAAGTGCTCGAGGATAAAGCAAAGTCAGCGCAGGCAATTGAGCTCATCAACAATTTCAATTTGCACACTGATTTCAATTACACGAACAGGTCTCTCGACAACAATAAAGACAATGGAAAATTAAGAGGGGTAACCATCAGCGACAGGTACCGGGCCCTGCTCGATTAGACTCTTCAATCAACGTTTTATTTCTCGCAACGTCCGCTCAGTTGAATAGAATTACCTACCGGACGTACAAGAGTGCGACGCAACGGCTGCTGAACAAGGGCCAGCAGCCGGGTTTCAAAATATTGCCCTGAACGAAACAATTTTTACACACAAATAAAACATGCAACTATGGCAATCAAATTAAAACCCGCAGGTAAATTACTGATCATAGGATCCGTAGTAGCTGCCGGCATATTAAGTATCAGGTGGTACCAGGGCCGCCCTAAAATGGTGACTGAATCAATGGAATTA
>DASQJI010000477.1:0-9029 GCA_035631175.1 Parafilimonas sp. | reverse complement strand
CCCTATTAAAGGACGGCAAAAATAGGCTGAAAAGCGAAATAATCAAACTTGAAGCGAGGAATATTAGATCGCGATCCTATGCGGTTGGAAAAAAGGTTTAGGGTTGAACTATCTGAACTTTAATTAATGAGCCTGGTCCTCTTCATTCGTGTCACCGATGTTCTGCTCATCAGTTACACGGGTTAGAATGTCGTCGTTATTCTTGTTAATACTGATTTTGTCTGCAAGCGTTTCTTTTTCATCTGGATCGAGCGGAATAGTCTTCTCAGCCACGAGCGTAGCGGAACTTGAGCTGCCGTGCTTCTTCTCAGCAGGTGTTTGCAACGGGTTATTGGTACCTAACAGTCCATCATCAACGCCGACCGCAGAATTTCTGGCCGCGGTATCACCCGGATCAACTTCCTTATCATTTTCGTCGAAACCTTCGTTTCTTGGATCCTGATCTCCATGTTCTTCGGCAAGGAAATTTATGTGCTTATCCCGATTAGCTTCGCCAGGCGCCTCAAGATGACGATCTCTCTGCTTTGACATAAATAAAATTTAAAATCAGCGGAATTCGCCGATATCCATACCATCGGCCGGGACTACTCTTGATCCACATCTGTATTTCGCCTCACTTTTGTGTCTTTTGCTTTCGGCTGCTTTTTCGATGGCGCCCCGCCAGTTTGTTCGCCGTGATTGGATTTTTTTGCTTTTGTTCCGCTCGTGCCCTGGTTACTCTGGTTACTGCTGCCACGGCCGGAACTGCCATGCTTGTTGTTATCTCCACGTCCTGCCATAACGATTAGTTATTAGAATACGATTAGGTTAACAATGGTAGATTCACATCAATTATGCCAACAAGAAAAGAAGAATTGAAGGCTGAAATTAAAAAAGGCTGCTCTAAAACAGCCTTTGGTCTCTGTTTACACGGTTTCGGATTGTTGAGAGGAAAACTATCTTGATTTCCTCCGACTTTCGCCTCCCTTTTGTCCAATCTCACTCATATGTTGCCGATTGGCACTTACAGCCTCTCCACCCTTCTTTCCAATTTCAGCCATGTGCTCGCGGTTTCTACTAACCGCCTCGCCTCCTTTCTTTGCAATTTCCCGTTGTTGTCTTTCGTCCATTGCGGCAAAGCCCCGGTTGGACGTACCTTGTTTTTCATTTTGTTTGTTAGCCATGTTGAAGTCTTTTAGGTTATAGATTACACTTTTAACCGCTCAAATTTTTTGCCATCATACGTTCGTTTTAGAGACAATTAAAAAATTTATGTAACAGGCAAACTTCTGTCAAAGGCAAGAACATGAGAGGAAAATGAAAAATGGAATTTAATACACACGAAGGCGGCATTATGTCTACATGTTTCTACGGTATTGTCCGCCAACCTCGTACAAAGCATGTGTGATCTGCCCGAGTGAACAATATTTCACGGTCTCCATAAGTTCTGCAAACAAATTCGCGTTATTGAGTGCCGCGGCTTTCAGTTGCTCTAATGCTTCTGAGCTTTTTGAGGCATTGCGTTTCCAAAACGCCTTTAGATTTTCTATTTGCTGTTCTTTCTCCTCAGTGGTGCTGCGGATCACCTCCACGGGCATTATGGTAGGACTTCCTTTTTTATTTAGGAAGGTGTTCACGCCAACGATAGGCAATTCGCCAGTATGCTTTTGGTGTTCGTAATACAGGCTTTCCTCCTGGATCTTGTTGCGCTGATACATTCTTTCCATCGCACCGAGCACGCCGCCACGTTCTGTGATCCGGTCGAATTCTGCAAGCACAGCCTCTTCAACGAGGTCGGTTAATTCCTCAATAATAAATGAGCCCTGTATAAAATTTTCCGTTTTTGCGCTGCCTAATTCACGGTTAATGATGAGTTGGATCGCCATTGCCCTGCGCACACTTTCTTCAGTAGGAGTCGTGATCGCTTCATCATACGCATTTGTGTGCAGCGAGTTGCAGTTGTCATAGATTGCATATAGCGCCTGCAAAGTGGTTCTGATGTCATTGAAATCGATTTCCTGTGCGTGCAAACTCCTGCCACTCGTTTGAATGTGATATTTTAATTTCTGAGAGCGACTATTCGCATGATATTTATACTTCATCGCCTTCGCCCAGATACGCCTTGCAACTCTTCCAATCACACTGTATTCAGCATCCATCCCGTTGCTGAAAAAGAAAGAGAGGTTAGGCGCAAAGTCGTCGATCTGCATGCCGCGGCTCAAATAATATTCCACATACGTAAAGCCATTGGCCAGAGTAAATGCAAGTTGCGTCACGGGGTTAGCGCCGGCTTCCGCAATATGATATCCGCTTATGCTTACGCTGTAAAAATTTTTCACCTGGTGCGTAGTGAAATATTCCTGCACATCACCCATTAGCTTCAACGCAAATTCCGTAGAAAATATACAGGTATTCTGCGCCTGGTCTTCTTTAAGTATGTCAGCCTGCACGGTGCCCCTTACCTGCGCCAGCGTGGCACTCTTTATTTTTTCATACACATCTTGAGACAAAATTTCATCGCCGCTCACGCCAAGCAATTTTAAACCGAGACCATTGTTTCCTTCCGGCAAGCGTTCAGGCGATGAAGGGTTGTAATAGATTGGGCGGGGAACGCGGCTGAACTTGTTTTGAATTTTATCATTGATCGTTTGCCATTGACAATTTGTTTCAATCCACTTTTCGCACTGCTGGTCAATAGCGGCATTCATAAAAAAAGCAAGAATGATCGGCGCCGGGCCATTGATGGTCATGCTTACAGAGGTCTTTGCATCGCATAGATCAAATCCACTGTAAAGCTTTTTCGCGTCATCAACTGTGGCTATACTCACGCCGCTATTCCCGATCTTGCCGTAGATATCGGGACGCTGATCCGGGTCTTCACCATACAATGTCACGCTGTCAAATGCAGTCGATAAACGTTTCGCCGGCTGATCGAGCGATACGTAGTGAAAGCGCTTATTTGTTCGTTCCGGTCCGCCTTCGCCGGCAAACATTCTCGTCGGATCTTCGCCCTGCCGTTTCAATTCGAACACGCCGGCAGTAAAAGGAAATTCACCCGGAAGGTTCTCCTGCAGTTGCCATCTTAGAATGTCTCCCCAATCGTTGTATTTGGGCAACACGACTGTTGGGATTCTCGTCCCGCTGAGTGAAGTTGTGTTCAGAGGTTGTTTGATCGTTTTTCCCCGAACAGTGTATTCCAAAAAATCTTTTGAGTATTTTTCTTTTATTGACGGCCAATCGTTGATCAGTCTTCTACAATCAGGATCCAATTGCTCACCATATTGCTCCTTCATTTTTTCAATCAAAGCGGTGACAAACCCCATTCTGCCTTCTGTAAAAGAAAAATCATTTATTGCGTCCAAGGTACCATTCACCTGGTACAGTTTAGATGCATTCGCGCACTGTTCATTCACCCACCTGTCATATTCCCTGTTGCTTTCGGAAATTTCAGAAAGATATCGCACTCTCTTCGGCGGAATGATAAGCGATTTTGCCGTGGTATCGCTCGCATGTTGGTGAACGACCACGTCGCCAAAATGGACACTGGTTTTCCTTTCAACCGAAGCCATTAATTGTTCGAACAATTCATTGATGCCTGCATCATTGAATTGCGAAGCAATCGTGCCTATAACCGGTATCTCATCATCTTTCGCGTTCCACAAATTCCGGTTTCGTTTATATTGCTTCTTCACATCGTGTAAAGCATCCTGCGCCCCCGCCTTATCGAATTTATTTATGCAAACAAGGTCTGCATAGTCGAGCATGTTTATTTTTTCCAATTGCGATGCGGCTCCGTATTCAGGCGTCATCACATACATACTTACGTCGCAATAATCAAGGATCGATGCATCCCCCTGGCCAACACCTGCAGATTCCAGAATGATAAAATCAAAAGCTGCTGCTTTGCAGATCTCCAGTGCCTGTTCTACTGCCGCACTAAGCGCTGTGTTGTCATCACGCGTAGCAAGGCTCCTCATGTATGCTCGTGGATGGGAAATTGAATTCATGCGGATCCTGTCGCCAAGTAATGCGCCGCCGGTCTTCTTACGCGATGGATCAACTGAAATCACCGCGATGGTTTTATCGGCAAATGAATTTAAGAAGCGCCGAACGATCTCATCTGTAACGGAAGATTTACCTGCGCCACCGGTGCCTGTTATGCCCAATGTTGGGATCGTGGTTTGACGTTTGAAGTTTGAAGTCTGAGGCTCGACGTTTGACGTTTGACCGTTCGTTCGGTTTTCGGCATTTGTTATTTGCCTGGCAACGCTTCTAACATCTTTTATTTCACCGAGTGTCATTGGCTTTTTGTACTCGCCATTTCCATTAAGCGGATAATCGCACGAGCGAAGGAGATCTTCAATCATTCCCTCAAGTCCCATCCGTCTGCCGTCGTCAGGCGAATAGATTCTTGTTATACCATATTTGTGCAATTCATTAATTTCCTGTGGAAGGATAGTTCCGCCCCCGCCGCCAAATATTTTTATATGCCCGCAATCGTTTTCGTCGAGCAGATCTTTCATGTATTTAAAGAATTCCAGGTGGCCACCCTGGTAAGACGTGATGGCGATGCCCTGCACATCTTCTTCAATGGCGCATTCAACGATCTCCCTTACGCTTCGGTTATGACCAAGGTGAATGATCTCAGCCCCTTTGCTTTGCATGATGCGACGCATTATATTGATCGCGGCATCATGGCCGTCAAACAACGATGCCGCGGTGACAATTCTGATCTTATTCTGAGGCACATAGCTCATACAGCAAACTTATAGCAACAAAATTAGTTCTTTATGGAAATGATGAACAGCCGTTAGGAAGAGAAGCAGGAAGTTACGGAAAGGATGTTCGCCGATTAAACCAGCTATTATTCCGAATCATCCTCCCTATAGCCAGGATAGATTGCATATACTTCAACGCAGGTTTCATTATTCTTAATGTTCAGTAAGGACACGATCTGCGAGCAACTGGCCAATGACTTCTTTCAGGTATTCAAGCTCATCTAACGTGTTATATACCTGGTAAGAGATCCGCAAGTAAGTTTCATCGCGACGTTGCATCACTGGTATCTCTATCTTATATTTATTATACAAGAGTTCCTTCAATTGAAACGGATCTTTTGCCCTGATCGGTAGGCTGCACATTTGGCCTAAGAATTCATCGGACGCCTTGCACAACGGTCTTGTGTCTAGCAGTTCGCAGAAAAGCGGGTATTGTTCTAAAATCGTCTGTCTGCAAACTGATTGCTTTTCCTGCATATTGTTTTCCTTAAAGAATTGGAAAATGGCCGGGACCGTTAGAAACGCTGATACATCCCGTGTGCCTTGCATTTCATTTTCCTCTAGAAATTTCGATTTAGTCGGCAAGTCCGTTTCATATCCCCAACTCACGATCAACGGTTCGATTTTTTGTTGAAGCTCGTTCCGTACGTACAAAAACGAGCATCCTTTTGGGCTCAAAAGCCATTTGTGAAGTGTACCTGTATAATAATCTGGTTGTACTTCGTGCAAGTTCAAAGGAATATGGCCTGGCACATGCGCGCCGTCGATGACAGTGAGCAAGCCGAGTTGTTTTGCGCGCTGACAAATTTCTTTTACCGGGAAGATAAGCGCGGTCGTACTGGTCAAATGGCTAAGGAAAACAACTTTCGTTCTCTCATTATATCCTTTCCAGAATTCGTCGATAAACTGTTCTTTGCTCAGCAGCGGCAATGAAATATTTTGTCTTCGGCAAACAAAGCCCGTCTTCCTTGAATAAAAGTCGAAGGTTTTATCGATCGCGCCGTACTCATGGTTCGTGCTCAGCACCTCATCACCAGGCTGCAGTGGCAAGCTCTTTACCACCTGGTTCATTGCTGTTGTTGGATTTTGCAAAAAGAAAAAGTCATCGTTGTTGCAACCGATGAATTCAGCCAGCGCTTGCTTCGACACTGACAATGCATCATAATATTTCTTAGTCAGAAATTGCACAGGCTCCGCCTCAAGCTTTACTTGCCAGTTTTGATAATCCTGAAATATCGCTTTCGGGCACGCACCGTATGATCCATGGTTCAAATAAACGATGTCCCGGTTCAGAAGAAATTTCTCTTTCATGTTATGCTGCTGAAGTATCAAATATCTGAGTTTTAAAAATTCACAGAATAAATATTATGCCTGGTCGCGCTCACATCAGTTTTGATGAGCGACTAACAACATTACGTGAAGGTGGCTGTCGCAAAAAAAATCCCCCCCGCAAGCGGGAGGGACAACAACTAAAACTACTGCTAATCATTAATCCGGCTTTTTACCGTCGAGAAACGTATTGATCGTCGAAATCTGTGTTTGATCATTCTCATCTTTCTTTACCGCTACCTTGCTGTAAAAATCTTCTACAGAAGTGAGCTTGTTATTTCCGAACAGCTCGAGATTCCTGCGCACATAAGCGGGAACATTTTCATATTCATTACTAGTCTCCATACTGTTCATATTGTATGAAAGATTGCGCAGTTTATGTATCCTTTCCTCAGCACGACGTTTCTGCTCTTCTTCTTCATCATTCAACTGAATATCGGCCGGAGGAGGAGACACATGCTTTGAAGGCTGTTCTTCTTTTATTACCAACTCGAGTTCCATCGTTTCTGTTTCGAATACGAGAACGGGCTCTTGCTTTTTTAATGGTTGTTCATCCTTCAAAATTTCTTCTTTGTTTGCAATCTCTTCCTTCTTTATTTCAACCGGCGTATCCAATTCTGACGGCGGTTCCTGCGACAAAGATTTTTCTGCATAAATATTCATCGGCCTGTTCAAATAACCGCCTGAAGAAACATTCTTATCCTCAGCAGCCTTTTCTTCATAGCGCAGAGCGAGCATTTCAGGAACTTCTGGCGCGGGCGCCTGCTTTTTTTCATCCGTTTCAATTTCTTCGGGATATAATGCGAAATTGATCACCGGTGGCTCGTTTGCTTTAGTTACAACAACGGGTTGTTCCTTTATTTCATTTACGATAACCGGTTCCTGCGTCTGTATCGCTGAAGCAACATCCTCGCTCAAGACGGGGGCATAAGGATCTTTCTCCTCAAACGGTAACGGCCGCTGATCATACATTTTCTTTTCTTCTCCTTCAACGCCAAGTCGCATAACGATCTTTTGTTCCTTAGTCTCGATCTTGCGTGCGGGCATTGTTTCCATATGGAGTGCAGCCACCGGATCTTTTTGTTCAAAGCCGGTTGCGATAAGTGTGATGCCGATCTTTCGCTCAAGCATCGGATCATAACCCATACCCACGATCACATCTGTTTTTTCACCCGCCTGCATGCGCAGGTAACTGTTGATGATCTCCAGTTCATCCATCGTACACTCAAATTCTCCTTCTGCACTGTTGATATTTATCAATATCCATTTCGCGCCACGTATATCGTTGTCGTTCAACAAAGGAGAATTCAATGCCGATTCAATTGCGCGTTGTGCACGGCCCTCGCCTTCAACCGCTGCGCTTCCTAAGATCGCAACGCCGCCATTTTTCATGACTGTACAAACATCCGCGAAGTCAACGATGATATGACCACGACTATTTATGATATCAGTTATGCACTTGGCAGCAGTTGCCAGTACATTATCTGCCTTGCTAAAGGCTTCCTTCATTTTCAAATTGCCGTATTGCGCACGCAACTTATCGTTGCTGATGATCAGCAAAGTGTCCACATAAGGCTGCAAACGTTTTATTCCTTCTTCGGCTTGCTCTAAACGCCTCGGACCTTCGAAGCCAAATGGAGTTGTAACGATGCCGACAGTAAGAATGCCCATTTCACGACAAACCTGCGCAATGATGGGTGCGCCACCCGTCCCTGTTCCGCCACCCATACCCGCCGTTATGAAAGCCATTTTTGTATTTACTTCAAGGATGCGGCGTATTTCTTCAAGGCTTTCTTCGGTTGCGTGTTTACCAACTTCGGGGTCGGCGCCCGCGCCGAGGCCTTGTGTAAGATACGGCCCCAATTGTACTTTATTGGGAACGGAGCTTTGCTCAAGCGCTTTTGCATCCGTATTACAGATAATGAAGTCTGTGCCTTCAATATCCTGCGCATACATATAGTTGACTGCGTTGCTTCCACCACCACC
This sequence comes from Parafilimonas sp., assembly GCA_035631175.1. GTDB lineage: Bacteria > Bacteroidota > Bacteroidia > Chitinophagales > Chitinophagaceae > Parafilimonas. The sequence continues at coordinate 957 of DASQJI010000477.1, read as the reverse complement.
AATACCCAACACTTTAATGATCGAGGATTTCTGTTTGGGAAGATCAAAATGTATCATAAGAATTTTAATTTGGAGTTAGTAAGTATTTTGTTGCAAGTTGCAGGTAGCCGGTCACCGGCGACCCGTTACTACCTGATTTCTTTATCGTCTTCTTCTTTGAACATATCAATTAGGCTGTCTTTGAATTTATCCCAGAAATTGTTGAGCCCTTTACGTTTTTTCATATCCACTTTTTCTTCTTTCGGTTCTGCACCGTTGGTCTTCACACTTTTGTTTTTCAAAATTTCCGGTACTTCAATTTTCTTGAATTTATTATCGAACTCTTTGCGTTTATGTTCATAATCGTTGTAGCCTTTCAGGATGAGGCCGATACATGTTGCATACATTGGCTTCTTCAATTCATCTATATGATTCGGTGCAAGATGTTCGTTAGGATAACCGATGCGTGCGCTGATGCCGGTGCAGTATTCGGTAAGTTGAATAAGATGTTTTAACTGCGAACCACCACCGGTAAGAATAACGCCGCCGTTCAATGCGCGGCTATCCAGCCCGATTTGCTTAATGTGGTAAGTAACAAAGTCGAGTATCTCTCCCATGCGGGCCTGTATGATGGCAGCAAGATTTTTTACACTTATTTCTTTTGGAGCCATTCCCTTCAAGCCGGGGATGGTGATGTATGCATTCGCTTTTGCCTCGTCCGCTAATGCAGTCCCAAACTGTACTTTCATCGCCTCTGCCTGGCTCTTGAGAACGCCCAAACCCATGCGAATATCATTCGTGATATTCTCGCCGCCGAACGGAATTACTGCAGTGTGTTTCAAAATACCGTCGTAAAAAACAGCGAGGTCGCTGGTGCCTCCGCCAATGTCAAGAATCGCAACACCGGCTTCCATGTCAATTTCACTCATCACAGCGCTCGCAGACGCCAGTGGCTGAAGCACCAGGTCTTTTGTTTTC
>DASQJI010000476.1:0-3781 GCA_035631175.1 Parafilimonas sp. | reverse complement strand
TCTTCAAATTCTTTGTCCCGTTCCCGCCAGGGTTTTTCTCCGTCTTCGGTGAGAAAGTTCGTCCAGCGGCTGAGCATATTGCCGGTCATGTGCTGAACTATGATCGCAATTGAATTGCTTTCTGCCGACGGCTTGAAGAAGAGATCCTTGTCTTCAAGTTGTGCAAATGTTTTATCGCCCAGATTTTTCTGAAATCGAAATTTCTTGATCGACGACTCTAAAAATGCTGCTTCTGTTTGCATGAATTGTAACTTTTTTAAACAACACAGCCGAACTTGAAATTCAAAAGCAAGCAACCGGCTAAGAATAACAAATATTACTGCTGAAAAATTTCATTTATGAATTTGGCTTCTTCAGAGATTTCTCCTGGCATCGAAATGACGGTCGACGAAACTTCAAACGTCAAACTTCAAACCTCAGACTTCAAACTTCAATACCCACTCACACTATCATCTCCTCTTATATCGGCAGCAGCTTCCCGTTTTCCATCCCGTAAAATTTTGATCAACTCCGTTCTCCCAATGCCACCTCTTTCATCGAGGCTGTAGCCCATTGCTTTTAATTGTGTGGCCGTTGTTTCTGAAAACCCGTTTTCAATGTATACAGTATCCGGCAGCCATTGATGATGGAACTTCGGTTTATCCACTGCGTCTGAAGCGCTCATATCAAAATCAATGATGTTCACTATCGACTGAAACACGGAGGTCGGAATGGTAGTTCCTCCGGGCGTTCCTACAACAATGAAAGGTTTATTGTCTTTCAACACCAATGTCGGCGTCATAGAACTCAGCATTCGTTTTCCCGGAGCAATTGCATTTGCATCGCCGCCAATAGCGCCATACATATTCGGCACACCAGGTTTAACACTGAAGTCATCCATTTCGTCATTCATCAAAAATCCCGCGTCACCAACAACTGTCTTGCTTCCATAGCTATTATTCAGCGTGGTTGTAACAGCAACCATATTTCCATCCCCGTCAATGATGCTGATGTGTGTGGTTTGGTCGCTTTCATGAATAATGCCTGCTGTTATATCCGCACTCTTTCCCGCTTTTGTCGAATCATAATTGTTCATGCGTTGCTTTAAATAAGCATCACTCAGTAAGGTTTGCTGCGGCACTTTCCAGTAATCAGGATCGCCCATGTGTTCTGCGCGGTCTGCAAAAGCTCTTCGTTCAGCTTCAATCATTACTTGCACACTTCTCGCAGTTTGAAACCCGTAATCATGCATAGGATATGGCTCGATCATTTTCAGCATTTGTCCAATCAAAATTCCGCCGCTGCTCGGCGGCGGGAAGCTAACAACATGATATCCTCGGTAATCAAACTCAATAGCGTTTCGTGCTTTGACAGAATAATTTTTCAAATCATCATAAGTCACTAAACCGTGGCCGCGTTGCATTTCATCAACGATCAGTTTTGCAGTTTCTCCTTCATAAAAACCTTTCAAACCATTGTCGCGAAGGCGCATTAAAGTTTTTGCAAGCTCCGGTTGAAAAATCGTATCACCTTCTTTCCAGTCTTGCTCCTTCACGTATGCTGTTGCTTTTGTACTATATTTTATAAAGTCGGATTTGTTATAGTTCAGTCCATTTGCTTCACCCTTCGTCAATACGAAACCTTTTTCAGCCAGGTCGATCGCAGGCTGAATCAACTCCTTAAACGGGAGCTTGCCATATTTCGCTTCTGCAAATAAACCAGCCACTGTTCCCGGGACCCCCGATGATAAATGACCATTTTGAGAAAGATCCGTTATCGCGTTGCCTGCAGGGTCGAGGTACATGTCGCGGCTTGCTTTTGCCGGTGCCATTTCACGATAATCGAGGGCCAATAAAGAACCATCTGTTTTTCGTGCAAGCATAAATCCACCGCCACCCAGGTTGCCTGCGGCGGGATGAACTACAGCCAAAGTGAGTTGCGTTGCGATCATCGCGTCAAAAGCGTTACCACCTCGTTTCATGATTGCCAGCCCCACTTCGCTCGCCAGCGGATGGGCGCTTGCTACGCACGCATGTGTACACGTTAAAGTCTTGACCGATATAAAATGATACGGATCAACATCCTTGCCGGGCCCAACGATCCGTTCTTGTCCGCATGACACGAGTACGGATGCAAAAGCAGTTACTGTAAAAAAGAATCTCTTCATGAGATCAAACGTAAGGAAAAAAGCATGACGCGGAAAAATTTTAAGGAAGCTTTCAGGCCTTACACACAATAAGAATAGCGTCTAATTTCTTTTGTTTGAAAGGATGTGAACCAATAGTTTTGCCGCATGTTGAAAATAGAATTGTCGAGGCTTCTCTTTCACGCTTTTCATGGAGTGCATGAAGAAGAAAGCAGGACCGGTGGCGATTTTGAAGTGGATCTAAGCGTCTACTTCGAACCCAGGACAATTCCGATTCGGCACATGGATGAAACGATTGATTACACTCTCCTTTACCAGCTCGTAAAACAGCGCATGGAACAACCGACTCCCTTGCTTGAAACACTGGCCACAGAGATCGCGCAGGAGATCCTGAGCACCTATGCCAAAGCTGAAGAAGTGTGCGTGAAGATCAAAAAACTTAATCCGCCCATTCCTTTCTTTAACGGCAATGTCTCCGCCGAGTGCACTTTAAAACGCGGAGGCAAACGCATGCATTAATCGTATTGATGAATGAATATGCTAAGAGCTTTTTCAAAACAGTTCCCTGCTTTTTTTGTACTCCTCGCGTTGGCTTCAAATGTACATGCCCAGGACAATAACGCCCTGCTTAAGGAGGCAAAAAACCTTGAGCTTAAGTTTGATGAACCGGGCGCCCTGGAAAAATATAAACAAATTGCTGCCGCGGATCCGTCCAGCATATTTGCGTTAGTTAAGTGCGCAGAATTGAGCTGCAGCATTGGTGAACGTCAGAAAGACAAAAAGCAAAAGGCGGCGTACTTTCAAAATGCAAATGATTATGCGAACAGGGCATACCAGCAAAGTTCTTCGAATGCGGATGCATGTTACGCGATGGCGCTTGTCGCAGGAAAAATGACAGAGGTCGAGGATGATAATAAGCGGACCATTGACGATGTAAAGAATATAAAAATTTACGCTGATAAAGCACTTGCAGTAGATGCTAACCACGCTAAAGCTAATTATGTTCTGGGTAAATGGCATTTCGAATTGATACGACTTTCGTGGTTAAAACGCGCAGCAGTTAAGGCGTTCTATGGAGGTATACCCGACACACAGATCGATTCCGCCGCGTTTTACATGGAAAAAAGCCGGAGTATTGATCCATACTTTGCCTTGGCGTACCTGGATCTTGCAAAAGTGTACCAGTATGATCACCAGCCGGGAAAAGCAATTGATGTATTGAATAAGCTCGTAAAATTACCAAACCGGGTCTACGACGATGCGGCGATAAAGGAAGAAGGAAAACAGTTGCTTCAAACTATGCAGTAAATCAGTTTTCAAACTTTCATAGTTTCGGAGTTTCAGCGTTTGATGTTCATCACCGTTCGAACGATGAAACGTTCAAATCAAACTTGACATCATGATAAGAACAGTCGCTGTGGTTGGTGCCGGCACGATGGGCAATGGCATTGCCCATGTATTTGCTCAAAATAATTTTGAGGTGAACCTTTTGGACGTGAATGCGGAGCAAATCGGGAAAGCATTGCAAACGATCGCAAAAAATCTTGACCGTCAGATCAGCAAGGGTGCTGTTACGGAAGAACAGAAAAAAGAGGCATTGTCAAATATCTCTACGTTTACCGATTTGCAGGAAGGAGTGCAGGATGCTGACCTGGT
>DASQJI010000475.1:0-6563 GCA_035631175.1 Parafilimonas sp. | reverse complement strand
ATCTGCGCGCGACAGTAAAGTTGCGAATGCGTTTGGATTGGGCGTTGAATGGCTGAATGAAAAGATCTCGCCTGTTTTTGATAAAGCGGTAGATCAAAGCATGCACAAACTGACCGTTGAACCGGAGAGTGATGAAATTGTGACGCTTCCGTTCAAAACAACGAATTTCCGAGAACGGCCCGACCTTGAAGCAAAGATGCTCGATCTTGTAAATAATGAGCGGCGAAAAGTTGGACTGCAGCCGTTACAGCCAGACCCGGAACTTCGAAAAGTTGCAGTCGCACATTCGGCCGATATGTTTCAAAGAGGTTATTTCGCCCATTTAACACCGGAGGGAAAAGACCCTTTTGATCGCATGCGTGATGCGCACGTACGCTTTACACTGGCCGGAGAAAATCTGGCGCTCGCGCAAACCCTTCCGATAGCGCATGAGGCATTAATGAATTCGCCGGGTCACCGCGAGAACATACTGAGGACAGGTTTTGGCCGCGTTGGCATCGGTATCCTCGACGGCGGATTTTATGGAATTATGATCTCGCAGGAATTCAGGAACTGAGGGATGAATAATCAGTAATGAGTAATGAGTAAAGATCAGCGCGTTTTAAACCTCACTCATCATTCATCACTCATTCGTCATCAATCCCACCAACATCCCCCATCCATACACAAAATGAAAAACGAGGAAGAGACCTGGCAATTTCCAAATATCTTTCGCACCGAGTTGCCGGTAAAATCGAAGCGATTGAATGACTCCGCAAAGCAGGTGGATGGCAATGCAGCTTATCAATACAACGGCAACGTCTAACCCGATATTTCCGGGAAGCAATAAGCCGCATAGTAAGCAACAGATAAGAACCAGCAAGAAAGTCGTAAACAGCATCGGTATCACATGGCGCAACGACATTGAAGCCGGACTTATTTTTAAACTCATCGCGTTACCTTTTCCCGTTCGCAATGCATATTTTAAAAGACCCGATATCGTTTGCGGATGATAATAGCACGCATTCGTCTTAAAGCTGTAGTACAATTTATACCCTGCTTTGCGGATCCGGTAGTTCATATCATTGTCCTGGTTGCGCGGAAGATGCTCATTATAAAAGCCGACCTTATCAAAGACACATCTTTTAAAAACAGGGTAAGGACATTGCTCGCTTATGCCTTCGCTTGCTGTCCTGTACGATTTGCTGCTCACTCCAAAACTGCTCGTGAGTAAACAGTAGACAAGCGCTGCTTCTCCTTTGGCATCACTGCCGGCGATGACAACCCGACCGCTGCATCCGTCAACGTCGCGTTGCTGCATTTCTGCAATGCACGTTTGCAGATAATCTTCGTCATACTTTGAATGTGCACCAAGGATCGCGATATAATCTCCTTTTGCAGCAGCCAGGCCTTTGTTAAAAGCCACCGGCGTAATGTGACGCTCGTTATGGATGATATTGATGAAAGGATATTGCGGTGTGAGAGCGTTCAATTTTTCCAGCGTGCCATCGGTTGAACCACCGTCGACCAGCAAAAGTTCCATGCTGATATTTTCCTGTTTTTGTTTGAGCAAAGAACAGACCATCGCGTCGATGTAAGCGGCTTCGTTTAAAACGGGGACGATAACGCTGATCAATGGTTTTTTCATAACAGTTGCCGGTCAGAACGAAAACATAGCCCGAACATAAAAAAAATTTTTGTAACTCACTGAAGCCTTTTCAGTATTTAATAGCGCGCTAATGCGAAGCACATGAGAACACAGGCCTTACAAGGCACGGAACTTTCTGCATTTGCTACATGCGTGCTCAGCCTCAGCTCCGCATCTGTAAACGGAAAATCCAATCGGTAGCAGCGAATTTTCATTTCGCACATCACTCCAAAAAATAGTAATACTATTGCAGAGTTTTAAAAACCAGGCAATGGGTGATGACTTTTTTGTTCATCCGACTGCAATTGTTGAAGAAGACGTTACGATCGGAAACGGTACCAGCATCTGGCATTTTTCTCATTTGATGAAAGGCTGCAGACTCGGTACGAATTGCAATGTTGGCCAGAACGTGTTTATTGCATCCGGCGTAGTGCTCGGAAACAATGTGAAGGTGCAGAACAATGTTTCTTTGTATACAGGCGTAACGTGTGATGATGATGTTTTCCTCGGACCATCGTGCGTTTTTACCAACGTCGTAAATCCAAGGAGTACCGTTGTGCGCAGGGATAAATATGTTCCCACACATGTTGGCAAGGGAGCAACGATCGGCGCGAACGCAACGATCATTTGCGGAAATAACATCGGGTCATTCGCTTTTATTGGTGCTGGTGCGGTAGTTACAAAGAACGTGTTGCCCTATGCGCTCGTGGTAGGTAACCCGGCCAGGCAAACCGGCTGGATGAGCGAACGTGGTCATAAACTTCAGTTTAATGATGAAGGCATTGCGGTGTGTCCGGAAGGAGGAGAGAAATATATTTTTAAAGACGATTGTGTGACGAGACTTACGTGAAAGCATTCACGGAACTCAGCTTCGCGCATCTCTATCTTCGCGCTTTAGCGGGTTCAAAAATTTCTGAACCGCAAAATTGAAGGGCAGAGAGCCAGCACGAGAAAATCGGTTTCTGATGCAATCGGACAAGATTTTAAATACCTGCATGAAGAAAATAAAATTTGCAGTAGTTGGTTGCGGGCACATTGGTAAACGGCATGCGAAGCTGGTGGCTGAAAATCCAAATGCCGAACTAACTGCCCTTGTGGACATCAAAGATCCAAAACAGGTTGCTCCCGAAGCATTTTCTGTTCCGTTTTATTCTTCATTGGATGAATTCTTACAGTTGGATGCTGACACGGACGTTGTGAATATTGCAACACCGAACGGGCTGCATGCTGAACAAGCCATTGCGTGTCTAAAAAATGGAAAGCATGTGGTGATAGAAAAACCGATGGCGCTGCACAAAGCGGATGCAGAGGACATCATTCATACTGCGCTTCAACAGCACAAACATGTCTTCGTGGTCATGCAGAACCGGTATTCTCCTCCGGCCAAATGGATAAAGGCGCTGGTCGACAGCGGCAAATTGGGAAAAATCTTTTTCGTTCAATTGAATTGCTTCTGGAACCGGGACGAACGTTATTACCTCCGCTCAGAAAAAACGTGGCATGGAACAAAAGGAATGGATGGCGGCACCCTGTTCACGCAGTTCTCACACTTCATTGATATTTTTTACTGGCTATTTGGTGATATAAAAAATATTCAGACTACTCTCCGATCCTTCAATCATAAACAACTTACAGAATTTGAAGACAGCGGCATTTCCACATTTGAATTTGGAAAAGACAGCATTGGCTGTCTGAATTTTTCAACTTCTGTTTGGGACACGAATATGGAGAGCAGTATCACGATCGTCGCCGAAAACGGCAGCATAAAAATTGGCGGGCAGTACATGAACAAAATTGAATATTGCCACATAAAAGATTATGTAGCGCCGCAATTGGAACCGGTTCAGTCCAACGATTACGGAACCTATAAAGGTTCTGCTGCGAATCATGAATTTGTAATACAGAACGTGGTCGATGTGCTCAATCACAATGCACCGATTACCACGAATGCGATGGAAGGATTGAAGGTGGTAGACATGATCGAGAGGATCTACAAAAGCGCTGCAGGCATATCAATCGTTAACCACTAAAGAGCGTTTGTTTGAACCACAACACAGGTCTCATGTAAAAGACCAAATGGCCGAAACTCTTACGCACCTCAAAACGGTTTCTCCAGTTGGTTCAAGGATTGTATTGCCAAAAATCTTTTTCATAATCACCACAGCCCACATAACCCTTGCCTGACAGACTAAAGCTGAACGGCTCTGTTCTTACGTCGCCTTCGAAGTCTACTTTCCGTTCCCATGCATCTGTGTCCGGATCGTATTCCCAGGTTTCATTCAAAGTTTTGGAACCGTCATCTCCGCAAGCAATATATCCCTTGTTGCCAATAACAAACTCCGCCTGGCCGCTCCGCAGGACTCCCGGAAAATCAGATTTTCGATTCCATTGATCCGAGCCTGGGTCGTATTGCCAAACCTCTTTTGTATACCCTATGAACCCCGCGCCGCCAAGCGCCACATATCCCTTATTGTTCAAAGAGAACCCTGAAGCCTCAAACCTGGCCGTTCCCGGGAAAGCGGTTTTTTGCGTCCATTGATCTGTTGCAGGATCGTACTCCCAAAAGTCATTGTAATTGGTTAAATAATCCAAATCAGTTCCGCCGCCCAGGTATCCTTTACCATTTATCGAAAAGCCAAATGCATTTTCGCGTGCATTACCCGGAAAGTCAGTTTTCCTTGTCCACATATCCGAAGCCGGATCATATTCCCAAAAATCTTTCAACTCACCGAGGTGAAACCCGGTCCCCATGTAAAATTTGTTGTTTATTGTAAACCCGGTGGCCCATTCACGGCCCGAGGCGGGCAAGTCCGCCTTTTTTGTCCATTTGTCAGTCGAAGGATCATATTGCCAAAGATCACTCAACCAACCTGAACTGTATGCGTAGCCAGTCACCATGTACCCCTTATCCAATATGGAAAAGCCTAACGCTTTCGATCGTTCTATGTCAAGCGGTGCTTTTTGCGTCCAGCTGTCGGTAAGAACTTCAAAGTTGGTCGTCGAGCTAACGGTTACTCCGCTTACAGTTACACTGATCTTTCCGGTGGTTGCACCCGTAGGGACAGTGGTTGTGATCTTATTATCGGCGATGGTATTGATGGTAGCAACAATGCCGTTAAATTTCACAGATGCTTTGGATACCTCGTTGCCAAAGTGGCTACCATTTATGCTAACATCGGATCCTATTCTCCCGGATGCAGGGGTAAAACCGGTAATCTCTGGCTTAGGTGCAGCCGGCGTGGATGTATCGTTTGTTTTACTGCAGGAGATTAATAAAACCCCCATACAGAGAAATAGGAGAAACTTCTGCATATGAATTGAATTAGGGATTAGATAAAGCTGTTTAGTTTGTTGGTTTATTTTTTTTGGTTAAGAAGCAAGCTAAATTATGAAGACGGTCTGACACTTATCCAAAATGTTTACATCTCTGTACCCTATTGATCCTGCCGAACTTCTATTCGAAGTCTGAGCTTGCAGTTCAGGACAAAACGTTCAATCCAATAGCTAACATCGATTACAACCACATTGTATCAAAACTGATACATCTGGTTGTTCAAAACCGGACAGTTTCATTCACGCTTCAACATCATAAAAAAACTCTGCAATAGCCTAATCATTTATTAATGCCAGTTACTCAGTCTTCTTCGCCACTCGTCACCCGTTTAACACATCTTAACGCAACTGCTCACGGCTTTTGAAATAAAGCAAACAAGCAATATTTCTTCACTCCATAACTGGAAAAAAATTTACAAAATGAAAAAAATAATTGTCGCCGCATCACTAATGATTGCCTTAAGCGCCTCCGCTTTCGCGAAAAACGCAAACGTTAACACCGACTTGCTAAAAGATCTTTCATCAACTTTCAAAAAAACCAGGGAAGTGTGCTGGATAGACAAACAACAGTACAATGAGGCCATGTTCAAATTCAACAACCAAACTGCCTGCGCTTTGTACACGCGCGACAATAATGAATTGATCGGGTTTGGTATCCTGCTTGAAAAAAGTGAATTGCCCGGCGTTGTGACCGACGCAATAAAAGATAATTATTCAACCTGGGAATTTGTTGATGCAATGATGTTTGTTGACACGAATGGCAATGTGAATTACTTCATGCAGGTTAAAAACAACAGCAAGGTTCGTGCACTGAAGATCACACCCGGTGGCGATGTAAGCGTGTACGCAAGAAATAGTTTTTGATCTGGAATTAATGAAGCGGTCGGCATGGGAGTAAGGCGCCCCGAACTTTACTTCCATGCCGCTTTGCGATGCCAGGCCGCAGGAGTTTAAATGCGCCGAATTACTTATGATTATATACCTGCACCTGCCAGAAAAAAGTGTTGCGGGCATACGACAAAATAAAGTTGGCGCCTTCGGTCCAACGTTTTATATCGTTTGGCTCATGATAAAAAGGCGTAAACTTTACCGGAAATATTTTTGTGATCGCAATTCCCGCTTTTATAAAAAAGCGGGCAAAAATATGATCGCGGGGAAACGATAAGGCGTAAATGTATTTTGTTTTACCTGTTGACTTTTTTATCAGACTTTCCGGGTCCGAATCACAACAAAGCACTTTATCAAGGACCACGATGTCTGCAGGCTGTAATTCGGGTTCCACATTAACGAAGTCGCCATGAAGGAAAAGAGTTTTGTCTTTGAAGTTCCTTTCAGCGGCATTCTGTCTTGCTTTTTCCAACATCCCTTCCGAAGCGTCAACACCGATAGCGTAGTCCACCCCTTTGCCAAGCATCGTGAGAAGCAAACCACCGACGCCGCACCCGATCTCCATCACGGTGCTGGCTGACATCTTTCCATTATTTATAACAGCAGTGATGCCTTCCAATAAAAGTTGCTGCGTCTTGTCGAGTCCTTTTTTATGAAAACGTTTATCATAATGCATTGCGCGTTTCGAAAAAAAATCGTCTTTTGCTTTTAGTTC
>DASQJI010000474.1:0-5110 GCA_035631175.1 Parafilimonas sp. | reverse complement strand
TTCTTATAAAGTTCTGTAAGCACAGAACGAAGCAGAACGAGATCCCACGCCGACCCCGCTTCCGTGTAGCCCTGCTTATTGCAACATTTGCAGCTTAATTATCAACGTCAAGCCAGAACTGTTGCTGAGTAAAGATTTGTCGGATGATTGGTCTACCGTCCCGCCCTGCTGTGGCAAATACCGCTGTTGTATCTACTGCTTTTTGTAATTGTGATTTTAATATGGTTCTGGGTGTTCGCTTATCATCACTTCATTTTTTGCTGTCTTGGCATATAAATAACCAGCAATTAAAATCCCTTTGTTTGTCAAAGTACGTTTCCATTGTTTAGTTCTCTTTATAACTTCATACATACCGTCAGGTTTTCTTCTTTCTCGAACTGCACAATAGTCACAAACAATTGTTTGAGATTAAAGAAAACAGTTGTGTCGCTTTTTTGAAATGTCCCGTTGTAATAAAAAGGTCCATTAAATAATAAAGCGTTGTAATGAGGATTTCTTCTTTTGCAAGATTAATGGCTTCTAAAATGGAAAACAATAATAGATGGTACAACAGCATCCGGACGCCTGATATTTTGGACCAGTGCACCGTCTTTAATATCATCACAGAGAGCAAAAAACCATCTTCAGGCGTTAGTTTCTTCGCAGAGCAAAAATTCTAGTCTGTTATAAAAAAGATATTGAAGATAATAAACGCCGAATCCATCTTTATTTCTATCTTTTTTTAATAGAAGGGCTTCCGAAATCATCATAAATCCGCTAAAAGCGCATTTAATAAAAGCGGCCAAACGCGCAAAAATCGCTCCGCATGGAGATAAACGATATGTAAGACGTAATGAAAAAGGGCAGACTAATGAAAGTGATGATGTGGGAAGATCTTTTAGGTAAAGTTGGAAAGCAACATGCGAAAACAAAAGCAAAGCGAGGTCACCGGGGATCGAGGAGAGCAGCCAACGAAAAATTCAGCGAGGTAAGCTGGCCGGCCTACTTTACGGAACCGTCTTCATCAAGTTCAACCAGTAGAATGTTTTGCTGTTTTTTGAGCAGATCTGACGAAACATAGTCGAATCTTGTGCCTATGACCAAATTGCCACCAACCGAAAGAGAAGTAGCCGTCGTACCCTGAGTATCCGAACAACAAATTTCAGTATTCGGGTCCAGGTACTGTGTACCGTCAACCCCGGTTTGCCAGAACGCCGCTCCTGCGGTTGAAAATTTAGAAATGTGCATATGAAAACCGTTGCTGTATTCAGTTTCCAGAATGAGTATGTTGTCGTCGGACGTTGTCGTATTATAAGCTAACCGTTGACCTTCGAGAAGCTTTCTGTCAGTAAAATTACCGAGGTGGTCAAAGAGGTAAAGCCCATTTATTTGCTGGTTTATGACGCTGTAGGTATCATCAGGATGCTTCGCAATTCTCGTATCGAAATAGTTGTTTGTATTCAAACCCCAGAGTATACGGTTGTTCCAAACAAGTTGTCCATTCAAACTGTACTTTGCTATGATTACTGAATCGCAATACTCGCAGTAATAACTTTGAGAGCCATCCTTATATCTTTTTACACCGGCAAGCACCATGTCGTTGTTATCGATCGAGAGATTTGCAGCAGTGGTCATGATAATATCGCTGTCAAGTGTTTTCGTCCAAAGTTCATTGCCTGATCCGTCTACCTTACCGATTACATTTACTTCGTAATATCCTTGCAGTGTCGTTGGTGTGCTGGCCACAAAAGCGTAGCTGTTGTCGGCACATTGTTCTGCATCTCTAATGTAAAAGTTCGCCGGGAAAACTTTATTCCAAATTATGTTCCCGCCGGCATCCACTTTAATCAACTCATTGTAACGATTGCTGCCTGTTGTCGTTCCGCAGAGAATATAATTTCCATCATTCGTTTTTTTGGCAGAACTGAATCGAACAGAATTCGGAAATATAATTAAGTCGGTTTGATGCAATAAGCTGTCCGTCTTCAAAAAAAACCACTCATCGTTGCTATATGTTACGCTATTATAATAAGAACCTGCTATGATAAAGCCGTGGTCAGCTGTTTCAATTACATCAAACGGAAATGCACTTTTATCCTTGCCTAAAGAAATCGCCTGCTGCCCCAATATTACTTTTACGGTTTGAGACGACGTATCGATATACTGATCGTTTTTGTTGACAGTAAGCGTTATCCTGTATATTCCCCGCTTATGATATTGATGCTTTGGATTTATTTCATCTGATGCATTTCCGTCCCCGAAATCCCACTTGTAGGTTATATCCGAAGCGGTGTCGGATGTATTTATAAAAGAGAAAAAAGAATCTATGTAACCAACGTTAGGGTGGTAAGGAAAAGTTGGGTTGTTTACCCTAACCTCAAATGACGCTGTCGGTTTTTTTATTGTTATGATTTTGGTTTCCGTCTTCGTGCATGAAAACAAAATAGCTATGATTATCGAACAATAAACTGGTTTCATCAAAGTTTAATCTTTTCAATCGTGAAATAAGCAAACACCGAATACTGGGTCACCACAGAAACACAGATAATTTCTTCGCCCGCCTTAAACAGCTTCACTGGGTAAAATCCTGTTGTATACGTTTGCACCTGTTGCAGTTGCGGATAACTTATCGCTTCAACCCGTTTGGAAAGAGCGTCGGCAGCGTAAATAACGGTGCCATCGTCGCTGAAGGCGAAGTCAGCAAAGCTATTGCTGTAATTAGGACCTAAACTTTTTTGATAAACCAGCGTTTTGTCAAAGATGTTACCCTCAGTGGAGGTGATGAAATGCTCTCCGTCAGGGAACGAACGAAATACGCCTGGGTCAAGTAAATAATCTCCATGGTACGAATCCGCTTTAGATACCAGCGGCTGACCGTTAGCGTCAAAACTATAGTAACAAAGATCTACAGGAATAAGATTAAGCGTTAGTTCTGCAAGCTCCAAATTCGTGCTTTCCAAAAATAAAAGCTTTGTATTGCTGTGAATGCCCGTTCGCGCAATGAGGTTGCTCGTTGCTCTGTCATAGACTTTTATCGCGTTATCGTTCAAACCATATGGAACAGAGAGATCGGTTGAAGAAACATATAACTTACCTTGATGAGCAATTACAGATCCTATGTTTGTTCCCGACACATAAATCCGCGATTTCAAGTCAAGATTTGATGCGTTCAATATGTCCAGCCATCCATCGCTTCTTGGTACATATAATTCGTCATTGATGCCGGCAAAATTTCCCAGCGCACAATAGCCAAACGCAACGTCATATGTTTTTTCAAATAACTTCTGGTTGTTTGTATAATTATAAACGGCGATCTTCTTATCAATGCCTGAAAATAAATAAAGTAAGTGTGCGTCTTTATTTATCAAAACGTCTACAAGATTCCCATAAAAGAAGTCCTGGCTTTTGTAGTCGACCGCACTATAGTAGTATGAACTGTCTGTTGCAACTTCCAACTTGTATTCAACAATAGGGTTGGATGGCACGGCCAGGTCTGTATAACTAGTTGAATCCGGGTTGTTGAACGTGGCAAGTTCTTGAGGTAACTGAGAGATGTCAGCAGTTCTCCAAAGTTTATATGAATGAAATCCGGTCCCTGGATATTTATTCCATTTCAGTACCAGTGTTGAATCGTTTACGATCTTGTCAACTTTTATCTCAGCAACAAAAGGATCACCCTCTTCCTCGTATATAGTTTCAACATTTTTTTTGCATGAAGCCGACAAAACAGCAAGTGCGGTCAGGATTGAATACAAATATCTCATAAGTGGGTCCAAGATAAGAATCTTTTAACGATTTGAGATGAAGCAAACCAAAACGATCATTCACCGCAAAAGGCTGTTCAATAAGAAATTTATCAAGGGCAACACGTGTAACGGGCAGTAAGCTAAAGCAGATAATGGAACAATCATTATTGCCGCTTGCTAAAAGCAGAGATTCAAAACTGTAGCCTCGAAAAGAGTACAAAGGGTTTTGGATCCAATTGATAGCTTATCTAAATGCGCATAGACGAGGATGACGACGATCATGCTATTGCAAAAGAAATAGCTGAGGAGCTGAATCTAAATTCACCCCTTATATTCTTTAAAAGCGGTGAGGCATTACTTGAGTATTTAAAATCCGGCAAGCAACTCCATTCATCATCATTGAAGTAAATCGTCCTTGAATAAATGGCTTTAAGTTGCGGGAAAAAATACTGAAGGACTCATCAGCTAAGTACAAAAGCATTCCATTTATCTTAAAGCATTCCATTTATCTTTTTCGTCAGCCGGTGCGACCGAAACACAGGTAAGAAAAACGTACGACCTGCCGTCTCACGGTTTCTTTATAAAAGGGACATCAATGGATGGCATGAAAGAGGTTTTCAGGGATATAACTGCTTACTGGGAAAAAAGTGAAACGCCGGAAATATTCAATAAACGTAAGTTTATTGCCCTCCTTCGAAGAATCTTCATAAAAAGTATTTTGAAAAAACAAGACTTGAATCACGAGCAATCGGCGGCAATTTACGCACTTCAGTTATGGCCTGACCTGAATAATTAAGCTTCAAATGTTATGTTCAACAAAAATATTTTCAATAGAGCATTTGTTTGGGCAGGACGTTCAATGAATGTCCTACCATCCCACATACTTTTTCATTGTACGCAAGCTTAATAGGCCAAAATGAAAACAAACATACTATTATTGACTATGGCCACAACGGGATTATTTTCCTGTGGACAAGCCTGTAAATCAAAACCAGATACTGTTGATATAGAAAACCCCTGTAAGGCATTATGAGTATGCCGACACTATGGGTAACCGTGTAATAATAAACAACAGCTTACCAAAAGGCACAACATATACTGCACCTAATGGGAAGAAATATTTTAAAGTTATATTTTGGTCTAGAATAATCAATGAAACCGACAATCCGCTAGAAATGAACGTTAACTTTCCTGTAGAATTATATGAGGTTCCGGGATCATCTGGTAATTACTATAAAATATTGGTTCCACCCGATACTATGACGGTTGACAAAGAAACGATGTATGATTATGGCATGACGGGTTTAAAATCTTTTTTAGATAATAGTATCAACAAGCCATCATCTATAAAAAGAATTATTAACCCAAAAGAATCGACTGGTTTT
>DASQJI010000473.1:0-2002 GCA_035631175.1 Parafilimonas sp. | reverse complement strand
GGCAAGGCATCATCACGCTGCACGACGTCGCCACTCCTTTTGTGAGGGCATTGATGGCGCCTTCATTTGAATCGAAACTCATGCCCACGTCGTCGACATGCAGTATCACAACCTTCGCGTTTTTAGGATAGCCCAATTTTTGCGCGTACGTACTGTCGGCGCTTTGAGCAACAAGACAAACCGGAACGATCAATAGAAAAAACGAAACGAAATTTCTCTTCACTGGTTGGGATTTATGAGCAGTAAGATAAGAAAGATGGCAGAGGTGTCTCAGACTCATCGTTTACTTGCTATCAGTAAGTTGAGATCGGTGAATTTCAGGTCAAAGCGCTGGCTGATATAAAAATTGGTAAGATGGCCTTTATATAAATACACGCCATGGCGCAAATTGAAATTATGCCAAACCATTTCTTCAAGGCCGCCCTCATCACCGGCGGAAAGCAGCAAGGGCATTAGCACATTGCTGATCGCGTGGCTCGCCGTGCGTGCAAAACCGCTGGGAATGTTGGGTACGCAATAGTGGATCACTCCATGCTTGGTAAAGGTCGGGTGCTCATGAGTACTGATCTCACTCGTTTCGAAACAGCCACCTCTGTCAATACTCACATCGATGATCACACTGCCCGGGCGCATAGCCATTACCATCTCTTCTGTTGCAACAATGGGAGTGCGGCCGCCTTCATTCGTCAAGGCGCCTACCGCAACCTCGCAGGTCTTTAATTGTTTTGAAAGGATCCTCGGCTCAATAACACTCGTCCATACACGCATGCCCAAATTATTCTGCAAACGTTTCAGCCTATAGACATTGTTGTCAAACACTTTTACGGAAGCGCCCATGGCAAGGGCAGTACGCGTGGCAAATTCACCAACGACGCCGGCGCCAATAATGACAACTTTTGTAGGTGGTATACCGCTGATACCGCCGAGGAGAACACCTTTGCCGTTATTAACGCTGCCGAGAAACTGCCCTGCGATCAGCATGGCAGCGCTCCCCGCGATCTCGCTCATACTTCGCACAATCGGAAAAGTACCGCTGTCGTCTTTTATGTTTTCAAAACCCAGGGCCGTGATGCGCTTCTCCATCATTTTTTCTACAAGGCCTTTTTTAAGCATCGAGATATTAATGGGAGAAATTATGGTTTGATTGAGTTGAAGAAAGGGAATATCGTCTTCCATCACAGGTGCACTTTTGATAAGCACGGGCGATTTAAATACGTCCTTTTTTTTCTGTACAATTTGCGCTCCTGCATCGCTGAAGTCCTGGTCGGAATATTTACTGCCTTCACCCGCTTTCGTTTCCATAACAACCTCATGACCGTTGTTCACGAGTACGCTTACTGCTTCGGGTATAAGAGAAACCCGGTTCTCCTGCAGAGCCGTTTCTTTTGGAATACCTATGGTGAGCCTTGCGCTGGAAGGCTTAATATCCAATGTTTCCTCCTGGGTTTCAAAACTGAAACCAGCGCTGATGTGCGGTTTATTGCCGGTCATGCCTGCTGATTGATGTTGGCACCATAAAAATAATGAATTACTGGCTTTAAGCTGTGGTTAATCTTCGTTCATGTTCGTTGATGACAGAGAGAAATACATTAAACGTGTCTGCAGGTAAAAGCAGCGGAGCTTTCTCTGGCCATTCAATAAAACAAAAATTACCACTATCGATGCAATCTTCGCACCCGGCTTGCACGGCCTCCGTTTCATCTTTTATCCGGTACCAGTCCATATGAAAAATAATTCCTGCAACGGCGCTTTTGTATTCATTGATGATGGCGAATGTTGGGCTGCCAACGGCATCATCCACCCGAAGCAGATCGCATAGCGCATGTATCAACGTCGTCTTTCCTCCTCCCATATCTGCGTGAAATGCCCAGATTTTTTTGTCGCGGCCTTCTTCCCAAAGCTGCGTTGCTATTTGCTTTATTTGTTTGATATGATAACGAGTTTCCAATGTGTAGTCAGATGCAAAAACACGTGGCTTGCCGCCAGCTCATTATTTTAGTTT
>DASQJI010000472.1:0-2160 GCA_035631175.1 Parafilimonas sp. | reverse complement strand
TGCCTCCTTCCACAACCATCTTTCCGCCCTGCGATTTTGCTGTCTCGATCGCGTTCAAATAATCGTCCACTGCTTTTGTATCGATGAGCGGCCCCACATGATTCGTTGCTTGTAACGGATCTCCGATACTCAATTGTGCATATGCTGATCTCAAGACCTCGATCGTTTTGTCGTAGATACTTTCATGAATGATGAGGCGGCGTGTGGTAGTGCAACGTTGACCAGCGGTTCCGACAGCACCAAAGACCGCCCCGGTAAGCACCATCTTCATGTCTGCGTTTTCAGATACAATGATCGCATTATTGCCACCAAGTTCAAGAATGGTTCTCCCAAATCGCCCGGCAACTGCAGTAGCAACCCTTTTTCCAATACGCGTAGAACCCGTGAAAGAAATAAGAGGAATCCTTTCATCGGCATTCATTAAATCTCCGCAGGCATTTCCGCTAACAAGACAGCTTACACCCTCGGGCACATTGTTTTTCGCAAAAACCGCTGCTGCAATTTGTTGACAGGCAACAGCGCATAAAGGAGTTTTAGACGACGGTTTCCATACGGTGACATCTCCGCAAACCCAGGCGATCGCTGCGTTCCAACTCCACACGGCCACGGGAAAATTAAAAGCGGAAATAATACCGACCACGCCGAGCGGATGCCATTGCTCATACATCCGATGCCCGGGTCTCTCACTATGCATAGTCAAGCCGTATAACTGGCGGCTTAAGCCCACGGCGAAATCACAGATATCGATCATCTCCTGCACTTCTCCCATCCCTTCCTGCAAACTCTTACCCATCTCGTAGCTTACCAGTTTTCCCAACGGCTCTTTCAGCTTACGTAATGCCTCCGACAACTGCCGGACAACCTCACCGCGTTTCGGTGCCGGCCATAAGCGCCACTCATAAAACGCTCGTTCGGCGGTACGGACCACCTCATTATAAGTATCAGTGCTGGTGCTGGAAACACTGCCGATCAAATTTCCGTCGACCGGGGAATAGGAATTGATCTTTTCGCCTGTACAAAACTGCTTGCTCCCAGTCGAGCTACCTGGATTGTCCTTCTGTATGTTGAGTTGTTCTAAAAAATCCATCGTCTTTGAAATTTTAATTTTTTGAAAATGTGATGCAGCACGGTTAGGAATTATTTAGCCGATAAACGCAATCTCGTGAATCAAGGAATGTGGGCGCTCGAGCTTCTTAAAAATGACAGCCAGGAGAGAAGTGCTTTGATCGAACAATTCATATGGGCCGCAAAATTAAGCGCTAAGTGCTTACCGTGCGCCAAAGGGGAGGCCATAACACGACTTGACCGGCGACGACACATTAGAACAATCTTTCAATTTCTTTTTTTATGAACTTAAAAAGTAGTTTTACATAGTTATCTGCTGAAAATTAACTGATTGACGTTTAAAGCACAGCGGCCATGAAAACAAAACGTAGTGTAATGCATTTCGGATGTCCGACGCGGACTGCCGCAATATATATCATGAATTTAAAAATTCAAATTTCGCCATAACTAGATATATTTCCAATAGTTGTGTATAAACATTATAAACTAATATTACTAGCCTAATATCTTTACCGGTCTTAAGTCGATTTACTAAAACTTCTAGGCAGGTAATTTTCAAAAAAAGTACGCCGTCGTTCGTGGCTGCAAAAATTTCCGAAAAAAATTAGTGATCTGCCGGCAGTCGGGTGAACCGTAAAAGGAAGTTCTGCACAACAGCCGCCCGCTATTGATTTAATGTATATATTTGATTTTTTCGTGGGAAATATATCTCTACAATTGTAGCCCCCGTTTCTACAGGGGCTTTCTTGTGATTAACCGTTACCTGCGCCGATCCGCATCGGTTGCTACGATCTGGTTTAAACTTTAGGAAATTCCTATCATCTGTTTTGTCAATATTTGAGCAATAAAAGCGGGGTTGCCATAATGCGATTTTGCAGTTTCCAATGCCTTCTGCCATGCTTTTAATTTTTTCGAAACATGATACGTCCGGTAAGCACTATTTTATTGTTGATGGTTTTCGCCGCCAGCTGCAACAAGCCGCAGTCATTTGAATACAGGGGAATGCAGAATTTCAAGATCGATAGCGTCGGCCTGGTGAACAGCAAGATCAGCCTCGAGCTGCTCTATTTCAATCCAAACAATTTCGGAGTTGAG
>DASQJI010000471.1:0-10863 GCA_035631175.1 Parafilimonas sp. | reverse complement strand
AATGCCTGAAATGGTGCCGGCTGGAGCCTGATGAAAGCCCATTTCATGGCGGCTCTTTTGGTCCGTACAGGCAAAGTGAACGCAAGAATATTTATAAACAATATGCTGAACAGCTCGTCGTACAGGGCAACGCATACTACGGCTTTGATACGCCAAATGAACTTGACGAGAAAAGGAAAGCGATTGCGAATTTCCAGTACAACCACGCGAGCAGGACGGAGATGAAGAATTCATTATCACTTTCCAATGATGAAATAAAAAAATTACTCGATAACAATACGCCGCACGTGATCCGAATTAAAATGCCGGAAAATGAAAAGATCAGCTTTACAGATTTGATCCGCGGCGATGTGCATTTTGATTCATCACAAGTTGATGACAAGGTTTTGCTGAAAGCAGATGGGATGCCTACTTATCATCTTGCAGTTGTGGTTGACGACTATCTCATGCAAATAACGCACGCTTTTCGCGGTGAAGAATGGCTTCCATCTTCACCTGTACATGTTTTGTTGTGGAAGTATTTGTTTGGTCTGGACGTAATGCCTCAATGGGCACATCTTCCTCTCATACTTAAACCGGATGGTCACGGGAAATTAAGTAAAAGAGACGGAGACCGTTTGGGTTTTCCGGTCTTTGCAATGAATTGGACTGATCCTAAAACCAAGGAGCTCACGCACGGCTTCCGTGAAAAAGGATTTTTACCGGAAGCCTTTGTAAATATGCTTGCGTTACTGGGTTGGAATGACGGAACGGACCAGGAGATATTTTCGATCGATGAGCTTATTGAAAAATTTTCGATGGACAGGGTACACAAAGGCGGCGCAAAATTCGATTTTGAAAAAGCGAAATGGTTCAACCATGAATGGATGAGAAAGTTGCCGGTCTCGAGTTACAGGATGGAGATTAGAAAAATATTCGAACAACAACATATTTTCATTGATGACGATGAAAAATTCGAGAAGGTATTGGATCTCGTGAAAGATCGTTGCACGTTACTGCCCGATTTCGTTGAGCAAGGCGCTTTCTTTTTTGTTGCCTTAAAAGAGATTAACTTATCTTCTGTTAAGCCGAAATGGAGCGCACAAAAAAATCAATTCTTCATTGAACTTATCCGGGCCTTCGAGCTTTTTTCAACCTGGCAGCGGGACGAGCTTGAGAGAACATTTAAAGAAATGACCGCGGTTCATCAAATGAAACCGGGTGAGTTATTGCTACCCTTGCGTATAATGCTCGTTGGTGGAAAATATGGCCCGGGTGTTTTTGATGTTGCAGCGGTATTGGGAAAAGATGAAACGCTAAACCGGATCAAACATGTTTTGGAGATGTTGAAATAGAATTGCTTTTATTTTAAAACGAAAACATTTGCCTCTTCCAACAACTTCTTTCCGCAAAACCAACCAACTGCTGTACATACTTGCACTGCTTAAGGTCGTCATTCCATATTTTTTACAAAACCCGGTGTATGAGCCGCACCGGGATGAATTCTTATACCTCGCCGAGGGACATCACCTCGCGTGGGGATTTATGGAAGTGCCGCCTTTGCTTTCCGTTTTCGCGTGGCTGACCAACTTATTCGGCGGCGGTATGTTTTGGGTGAAGCTGTGGCCGTCATTGTTCGGTGCCGCAACGTTTATTCTTGCAGGTAAAATTGTTGTTTCGCTTGGTGGGAGAAATTTTGCGCTGCTGCTTCTGTTCCTGGCTTTCATGTTCAGCGCTTACCTCAGAGTTTTCTTTTTGTTTCAACCGAATGCGCCTGAAATTTTTTTCTGGACGCTTATCGCTTTCAGCCTTGTGCGTTTCACACAAACAAAGAGTAATCAATGGCTGTATCTTTTCGGCGTCAGCGCCGGTATTGGCATGCTTAGCAAATATTCGGTAGCATTCTTCACAGCTAGCGTATTGCTCGGCTTGTTGATGACAAAATACAGAACCGTGTTTCTAAACAAACACTTTTGGTATGCAGCCGTTATCGGTTTGCTTATCTTCCTTCCGAATTTCTTCTGGCAATATAAAAACAGTTTCCCTGTGATACACCATATGAAGGAGTTACAGGAAACCCAATTGCAGTATATAAGCCCTGTGAGCTTTTTGACGGATCAATTGGTTTTGATCCTGCCTTGTGCATTCGTCTGGCTGACCGGCTTATTCTATGTACTCTTTTCAAAAGAAGGCAAGTACCGTTTTTTAGGTTTCGCATATCTCTTCGTCATACTTCTTCTTGTGATTGGTCATGGTAAAAATTATTATTCTTTGGGAGTGTACCCGGCGTTGCTCGCGTTTGGATCGTATGCACTGGAAAAATATACTGCGGTCAAACGCCGTGCGCTTCGGTATATGTTTGTCATCATCCCTTTATTGATTGGGTTGTTATTTTTACCTGTTGCATTACCGATGCTTCCTCCGCAACAGCTTGCTGATTTGTATGTGAAATTTCATACAGAAAAAACTGGTTTATTGAAATGGGAAGATTTGAAAAACCATCCGCTGCCACAGGATTTTTCCGACATGCTTGGATGGGAAGAAATGACACAAAAGGTCGCAAAGGCTTATGGAACATTGAGCGACTCCGAAAAAATGAACACGGTGATCTTCTGCGATAATTACGGAATGGCCGGTGCGGTAAATTATTACGGGAAAAAATATCATCTGCCTCCAGCGTACAGCGATAATGCAAGTTTTCTCTACTGGTTACCCGAAAATGCAAGCTTTAAAAATATTGTTCTTGTAACAAGCGACCATCATGAAAAAGAACATGACTTTGCGAAAGACTTTCAATCAATAACAATATCGGACAGCGTAACGAACGTTTTTGCAAGAGAACGCGGCGATTGGATATATGTTTTTAAAGGTGCGAACGACAATTTCAGTAAATACTTTCAAAAGAAACTCGCCGATGACAAAGCGGAGTTCAATTATTAAACTACGAGCGCTTTCAAAGTTGGGCTTGACGTGAATATTCATCTTCGTTCGAGCAACCACCACAATCTCTTACGCGGCCTCACTTTATAGTTACCGGTTATGTAGGTTTGAATATGTGCCATCGCTTCATCAATACTATCAGTTATTAAAACCAGCTTCAGATCATCCGGGTCGATCGTGCCCTGCTGCACCATGCTTTTCATGACTTCCCCAAGCTTTGCATAAAATGCAGTTCCAAACAGAATGATCGGGAACTGCGTGATGATCCTCGTTTGGACCAGCGTTAGCGTCTCGAAAAATTCGTCCATGGTTCCAAAGCCGCCGGGCATGCAAATAAAAGCGTAAGAATATTTTATGAGCAAAGTCTTCCGCACAAAGAAAAAGTCGAACGTCACCGTTTTATTGACGTATTTATTTGGCTTCTGCTCAAATGGTAACTTGATATTACAACCGATCGACATGCCGCCGTTTTCATAGGCGCCGCGGTTCGCCGCTTCCATGATGCCGGGGCCACCGCCGGTCATAGTTGTGAAACCGATGTCCGCGATCCGTTTTCCAAATTCCCTCGCCTTTTGATAATACGCATGATCTTCTTTGAAACGTGCGGAGCCAAAAACAGTGATACAGGGACCAACAAAATGGAGTTGACGAAATCCTTTTATAAATTGCATCCAAACTTTCGCAGCGAAAGCAAGTTCGTAGCTGCGGCTTTTGGGACCCTCCAGATAAACCTGCTCTTTGGCAGGAATGATACGTGTTGTGTCACTCATCTTAAAAATATCCTTTGCTGCAGGTCCCCGCTAAAATTACATTCCGTACGACCCGTAAGAACCATACCCGATGCCGAAAACTGGCCATAGCAATCTCGATAATATCATGCCGATTAAGAAATACACAACTATCAGAACAAGGAACGCCACGATGAGGTACGCCACTTTTTTGTCCTCAGGAGTTTTTTTGATGGGTCCTAACCCAAGGTACCAGAGATAAACAGAATAAACAGCGCCGGCGATGGCAACAATGCCTGCGATGAATGGCAGGATCGCAAAGATCGCTGCGAGAAGTGCGGGCGTTCCGCCATATGAAACAAGTTGTATCGATCTGCCGAGATTTTTTTCTGAACCAAATGAGGGTGCAAGGAGATCTACAACATAAGCGGTGATGAAAACACTAAGTATGCCAATGACGATCTTGTCGATCGCATAATAGATACCCCAACTGACTCCTCCCACATGAACGCCCAAAATGCTGAAACCTATCAGGCCATATCCAATAAATGCGGCTATGGCACCAAGCACCGTAAGCGGCAGTACATATTGCATAATAATTCGAGAAGTATTTGGTTGCTCAGCGGCAACAACATCCCATTCCACTTTGGGATTGGTGATCATATTTTTTGCGCGGGTTACGATATCCATAAAACATTTTTGAAGAAAAGATACCGAATTCAAATTTCATTACGCGACACCGGACAATATTTCGCATGATAATTCTGCAAATGCATGATTTTGGTTAAGTTTATCTCATGCTCCTCCATATGGCCGATGTTACTCGTGCCCGGCGTCATATAGCAACTGTCGTCGACTGTCTTATTAATGGCGGTGTGATAATTTACCCCACGGATACAATCTACGGGTTAGGTTGTGATATTTTCCAGCAGGCAGCAATTGAAAAAATTTGCCGTATAAAAAAGGTGCGACCGGAAAAGGCGCAATTGAGTTTCGTTTGTTACGATTTAAGCGATCTTAGTCACTACACAAAAAGCATCTCAACACCTTTATACCGTGTACTCCGCGAATATCTGCCGGGACCGTATACATTTATTTTACCAGCCAGCAAAGAAGTGCCGCGCATTCTGAAAAGCAAAAAGAACACGATCGGCCTGCGCATACCGGACAATAATATTGCGCGTGAAATCGTGAAAGCGCTACATCATCCCATTTTATCTGCTTCTTTACCCGGCGACATGGTTGAGGAATACACGGATCCTGAATTGATCTATGAAAACTTTAGGGGCATCGCTGACATTGTGATCGATGGCGGGCCAGGTGGAATGATTCCTTCCACCGTTATCGACTGCACTAAAGAGGAGTTGGAAGTTGTCCGCATGGGCGCAGGCAACTGGGACGAATAACAGCCTCATCAGTGGCCAAATTACCTTTATTGCTCCTGCCAATTTTGCATCTTAGTCGCCCATGGCATAATGATTGAGCATTAATGACGTTAAATTTAACCTTAAAGAAAAAATATATGGGAAAAATTATAGGCATCGACTTAGGGACCACCAACAGTTGTGTAGCGGTAATGGAAGGCAATGAACCTGTTGTTATTGCCAACGATGAAGGTCGCCGTACTACGCCATCTGTTGTGGCGTTCCTGAAAAACGGCGAACGGAAAGTGGGTGATCCTGCAAAACGACAGGCAATCACGAATCCGCACAACACCATTATGAGCGTGAAACGTTTCATGGGGCGCCGGCATGATGAAGTAACAGAAGAAATAAGCCACTGGAGCTATAAAGTAGTGAAAGGCGATAATAATACCGTCCGTATAGACATTGACGGGCGCCTGTATACTCCGCAAGAAATCTCTGCGATGATCTTGCAGAAGATGAAAAAAACCGCGGAAGATTATCTCGGCCAGGAAGTGAATGAAGCAGTGATCACAGTTCCTGCCTATTTCAACGATGCGCAAAGACAGGCAACTAAAGAGGCAGGCGAAATTGCCGGCTTAAATGTTCGCAGGATTGTAAACGAGCCCACCGCCGCAGCGCTGGCTTATGGTCTCGACAAAAAACACAAAGATCAAAAGATCGCTGTATTCGATCTTGGTGGTGGAACCTTCGATATTTCCGTCCTTGAACTTGGTGACGGCGTTTTTGAAGTGAAGTCAACAAACGGCGACACGCATTTGGGTGGTGACGATTTTGATAAGGTGACGATGGATTGGCTGGCTGATGAATTCAAAAAGCAGGAAGCGATCGATCTTCGCAAAGACCCTATGGCCTTGCAACGTTTGAAAGACGCTGCCGAAAAGGCAAAGATCGAATTATCGTCTTCCTCTGAAACTGAGATCAATCTTCCTTATATCACTGCGGTTGACGGTGTGCCCAAACACCTTGTTGTGAAGTTAACGCGCGCAAAGTTTGAGCAGCTTGCAGACAATCTCTTCGCAAGATGTTTAAAGCCCTGCGAGCAAGCTTTGAAAGACGCAGGTTACAACGCTTCGCAGATCGACGAGGTGATCCTGGTGGGCGGTTCAACGCGTATTCCTAAGGTTCAGGAATTGGTCGAAAAATTCTTCGGCAAAAAGCCGCATAAAGGCGTAAATCCCGATGAAGTGGTTGCGGTTGGTGCAGCGATACAAGGTGCTGTGTTGACCGGCGAAGTAAAAGATGTGCTTTTACTGGACGTAACACCGCTTACATTAGGTATCGAAACACTCGGCGGTGTGTTAACTCCGATGATACCCTCGAATACAACCATACCGACAAAGAAAACTGAAGTATTTTCTACCGCCAGCGATAGCCAGCCGGGTGTGCAAATACACGTTTTGCAGGGTGAAAGAAGTTTGGCGAAGGATAATAAGAGCCTTGGAATTTTCAACCTTGATGGCATTCCACCGGCGCCAAGAGGTGTGCCGCAAATTGAAGTGACTTTCGATATCGACGCCAATGGTATTTTACACGTTAGTGCAAAAGACAAAGGCACCGGCAAAGAACAGAAGATACGGATCGAGGCAGGTAGTGGTTTGAGTAAGGAAGAGATAGAGAAGATGAAAACGGAAGCTAAGGCTCATGAATCTGAGGACAAGACTGCACGCGAAAAGATCGACAAACTTAATCATGCGGATAGCTTGATATTCCAAACTGAAAAACAATTGAAAGAATTCGGTGATAAGATACCGGCCGATAAAAAAGGCCCAATTGAAAGTGCGTTGACTAAATTGAAAGACGCTCATAAAAGCCAGGATGTAGCCGCCGTTGACGCAGCTACGAATGAAATGAACCAGGCATGGACCGCAGCCAGCGAAGAAATATACAAAGCACAGCAAGCAGGACCTGGTGGTCAGGCCGGCCCTTCACAAGGTGGCCAACAGCCCGATGATGGGAACGCACAGCAAGGTGGTGAAACAGTCACCGATGCTGAATTTGAAGAAGTGAAATAAGCGATAGTTGAGTTAAGAGTGATAAATGAATAAAGCCCTGCATAAGCGGGGCTTTTTCTTTTTGGCGGAAACTGTTTATTCTTCAAGAAAATTCATATCCCTGTGAAAAGTTTCCTTCAAACCGAATGATGCAGCGATGCTGATAGCCATAACAATGATACCGGCAATCCATGCGCCTGTGGTATAACTGCCGGTAACACCACGCAGCCATTGAAATAACAAAATGATCAGCGGAAGGGTACCGCGAACCATGTTGGGTATTGTGGTTGCAGCAGTTGCGCGCAAATTCGTTCCAAATTGTTCCGCACCGACGGTGACAAACATGGCCCAGAACCCGGTGCCAAAGCCAAGCAGCCACGCAAGAATGTACATCGTTGTTGCCGTGCCGTTGTATTGTATTGTGAAAAAGAGCAAAATCCCCAAGGCAGTTATTCCATAGAATATCTGGAGTGTTTTAAGACGACTTTGCAGCTTCTGGCTAACCAATCCTGTAACAATGCCGCCAATGGAAACACCAACGTACGAATACATTACCGCTTTTGCCGGATCTATCGTATCTGCAATATGCATTGCCTTCCCGAAATCGTTTGAGAAGGTCATGAGTATGCCTACAACATACCACGAAGGCAATCCAAGCAAAATACTAAACAGGTACCTCTTAAATCGTTCACGCGTGGCAAACAGCATCAAAACATTTCCACGCTGCACATTCATTTTTTTCACTTCATGAAACATGCCCGACTCAAAAACAGAGACGCGCAAAATCAGCAAAGCGATCCCCAGTCCTCCGCCAATAAAGTAACAGGTGCGCCATTCGAAATTTAATTTAATAAAATAAGCAAGGATGGCGCCCGTAAGTCCCAGGCCGGCCACCAGTGATGTTGCAAGGCCGCGTTTTTCCTTTGAGGTCAACTCAGAAACCAGCGTGATGCCTGCACCCAATTCGCCTGCTAATCCAAGTCCTGCAATAAATCGCACCATGGCGTATTGATCCACCGTATGCACAAAACCATTTGCAATATTTGCGATCGAATACAGAAGTATTGAGCCAAACAAAACGCTTATCCTTCCTTTTTTATCACCCACGACTCCCCAGATAATTCCGCCCAACAGCAAGCCATACATTTGCCAGCTAATAATTTTTTCACCATAATTTCTTAATGCATCAGGATCTGTTACCCCAATGCCTTTAAGGCTCGTGATTCGAATTATGCTAAACAACAGCAGATCGTAGATGTCGACAAAATAGCCGAGTGCTGCGACAAGCACCGGCACGGTAATCAATGAACGTTGCCTGTTATTTGTAGCAAGCATTGTTATGAATCGGTTTTTTCTTTTGCAAAAAAGAATTTATAAATGATCGGCAAAGTAGAGACAAGCACGATCGTTATTACAATTAGCTCAAGGTGATCTTTTAGGTCAATACCAAATTGTGTTTGTATCCATTTATCCAAAAAATGGCCGGCGAGTAACATGCTTGCTACCCACGCGAGACATCCCGCGACGCTGAAATACGTAAACTTTTTCCAATCCATTTTTACAACGCCTGCTACGATCGGTGCGAACGTTCTTATGATCGGAACAAACCGCGCAGCCACTATTGCCCATCCGCCAAACCGGTGATAAAAATCTGTAGCTTCCTGCAAGTATTTTTTCTTGAACAAGAAAGTATCCTTTCGTTCATACAAGAACGGCCCGCTTTTTTTGCCGAACCAATATCCCAGTGCATTGCCGGCAATACCCGCGGCGGAGATCAGCATCCATAAAACAAACAAATCGAGCCATTCGTTTCTCACGCCGCCGAGTCCGATCAATTTGAGGAATTCGTATGCAAGCCCGGGTTCGCCGCGGTCGTTCATATGGCTGTAGATACCGGCGACAAAAAGCAAACTATCACCGGGCAAAAAGAAACCTGCAAATAAACCTGTCTCCGCAAATATCACGAACAATAATAACCATAGCCCGCCAAATTCAATATAGAACTGGGGATTGATGAGGTCGTGCCACTGAAAGTCAAGAAAAAATATTTCCATACTCTTTTACAATCTTTACACCAACGCTTTTTCCCATTTGCTCACAACACTGGTTGCCAACGAATTTCCGAGAACGTTCGTGGCTGTGCGAAACATGTCGCAAAAATGATCTATCGGTAAAATTAAGGCAACGCCCGCAGCGGGAATTTTAAACATGCTGCATGTTGCCAGTACCACAACAAGCGACGCTCTCGGGACACCAGCAATGCCTTTGCTCGTCAGCATTAACACCAGCAACATGGTGAGCTGTGTGCCCAGGTCGAGTGGTATATTGTATGCCTGCGCAATAGCAATACTCGCAAACGTCATATACATCATACTGCCGTCGAGATTGAACGAATAGCCGAGCGGTAAAACAAATGAAACTATTTTATCCTTACACCCAAATCGTTCCAGTTCTTCCGTCAATTTAGGAAACACGGCTTCACTGCTGGTCGTGCTGAATGCGATGATAAGCGGTTCAACAATATGTCGTATGAGTCGTGGCAAACGCTTGTTGAGTATAATGTATCCAACCCCAAGCAACAATATCCAAAGGCAAAGAATCCCGAACAGGAATGAACCAAAATATTTTAAATAGAAAATAAAAATGTCAAATCCCCTTAGAGCTATCACACCTGCAAGTGCTCCGAAAACCCCGATAGGCGCAAACTTCATTATATATCCAACCATTTTTAAAATTACATGTGAAGCCGTATCGAGCGCCCTGATCAAAGGCTTGGCAAAATCGCCAATGGCTGTTGCTGCGACACCAAAGAAAATACTGAACACTACGATCTGCAATATCTCGTTATCAGCCATTGCCTGCGCAAGACTTTTTGGAAAAACATGTTCTATGAAATGTTGTAATGTAAAAGCCTGCGTGTTACCGCGAAGATCCTTAACAGCATCTGTGCTGGCGCTGCTCAGGTCAATCCCTACGCCAGGCTTTAAAATATTTACGAGCAACATCCCAAGCAACAAACTTGCGAGAGATGCGGATATGAACCATAACAATGCCTTGCCACCGACTCTTCCAACCGTTTTTAAATCGCCAAGTTTTGCGATCCCTACAACGAGCGTGCAGAAGACAAGTGGCGCTATGATCATTTGCACCAAACGAAGAAAGATCGTAGTAAGGAGACTGATCTTATCAGAAAAAGAGTTTTTGAAATCGGGCGTTCCTTGTGTGTATACCAGATAGCCAACTACAGCACCCAACAACATTGCGACCAAAATATATGCAGTGAGCCGGTTGGTTTTCTTCATACACAATAAAAAATGAATCGCAATATAACATTAATAAGTCCAACTGATGAAGCGTGTGCATATGCGGATAAAAGATTTCAATGTCAAAAAAATAAATTCCTTACTTTTCCAATTCGTAAATAAACGAGCTTATGAATCTTTTCAGAAAAAAATCCTTACCCCTTCTCATGGCGGAAGTAGGTGACGCGGAGCATGGTTTGAAACGTTCATTAGGACCAGGCGCTGTAATTGCATTAGGTATTGGTGCGATTATCGGTGCGGGATTATTCGCGAGAACGGCAGTAGCTGCAGCACAAAATGCGGGGCCGAGCGTTACGTTAGCTTTTATAGTAGCAGCTGTAGGCTGTGCATTTGCTGGTTTGTGTTATGCGGAATTCGCTTCTATGATACCGATTGCCGGGAGTGCCTATACGTATTCTTATGCAACAATGGGAGAATTAATAGCATGGATCATTGGGTGGGATTTAATAATTGAGTACGGGGTGGGCGCAGCTAC
>DASQJI010000470.1:0-2908 GCA_035631175.1 Parafilimonas sp. | reverse complement strand
CTGTCCAAACTTTCGAAAACTTAAATAAATATATTTACCGACAAAATTTTAATGCATGAAGAAGTATCTCATTCTTGCGGGCCTTTTCTTCGCTGGTTTTGTTCTCTCAAACTGTCATACGTCAAGAAAAGCGACCGCATCGGCCCGAAAAGTAACTTATACAATGGATATCCAACCGCTCGTAGCAGCAAATTGCTCACCGTGTCACTTTCCTGATAAAAATGGAATGAAAAAGCCTTTGAACAGCTATACAGCGGTGAAAGAGAATATTGACAGCATGCTGTACCGCATTCAATTAAATCCTACGGACAGAGGCTTTATGCCTTTCAAACACCCCAAGCTGAGCGACAGTGTTATCACCGTTTTCAAACAATGGCGGGATAACGGTGCGCCAGAAAATTAATTTTGAAATGACGCTTGAAGGATGATTAATTCGGATTAAACAACGAGCACGCTGTTGCTGCCTCCAAAGACGTTTGGATTTTCCTGATCTGCCTCCGGTTCGTTCAGCCAAATGGAATCATTTACGAGGTATTTAAACTCGTGCTGGCTGTTCTTCGGAAGCGAAACATCGCAGGTGAATGTGCCGTCTTTTTTCTTATTCATCAGGATCGAGTTGTCCCAGTCATTATTCAGCCCTAAAACCGCAATTGTTTCAGCGTTATCGTAGTTGAAGCTGAGTTTCACTTTGCAGTAGTCCTTTGTTTTGAAATAAGTTTTCTGTATCATATAATTAAGATTTTAGTATTACAAATAATTTTTTTTCAACGATGCGCAAAAATAAGGCTAACCTCGAAATGGTTCTGATTTATACACAGGCCGTTGATAAATTATGAAAACGACTGGAACTTGCTGCAAACGCACGTTTGTTATCGAGCCTGGATTGTTGCTTGAAGAGGGTGAAAAAAAATTCGGCTCATTGGTTAGACTAACAAATTATTCCAGGGAATGGTAACAACGAATGCTAATCCGTATCTGCACGCTCGAGCGTTTTAACATGTCTCACCTTCACAGGCTTTTTGTCCCGCGCAAACAAGACACCTGTTACAACCACAGAATCACCCGGCGAAACACCGCTTGTGATCTCCACATTGCCTTGAAGACGAACGCCTGTTGTTACATCAGTGAATTGCGCAGCGCCGTTTTTCACGATGATCAATTGCTTGGCTACGTCGTTTGGGATTATACAATTTGTCGGTACGAGTATGCTCTGTTTTGTGGCACCCTGGGCAATCAAAACTTTTACAAATGCCCCCGGATTTGCCTTCGCGTTGTCTTGTAGCAATGCACGGACTTTCAAATTCCGTGTTGCCGTGTTGGCTTGTGGTTCGATGGCGATGATCTTTGCGGAATGTCGTATGGTATCGGTTGATGCGTCCAGTAATACCTGCACAGTTGAGCCCGTTGAGACGTAACTACTATAATCTTCCGGTACTGTAAAATCCAGCTTTAGATTATGCACTTGCTGCATTGTTGCGATCACATCGGATGTGCCAACGAATGCACCGGGACTTACCTGCCTTAAACCAACAACTCCATCAAAGGGAGCACGCACGATCGTTTTATCGATCAACGCTTTTGTGTATTGAATATCCGCTTTTGTACTTATAACGAGATTAGCTGCGGCATCATAATCCACCTGGTTCACACCGTGAACATCGAGTAACTGCCGAAGGCGACGTTCATTATCTTCTGCCAAAACGAGGGCGGCCTGGCTCTTGCCGAGCTGAGCAACAAGGTCCGCATCATTAATGCGCGCGATCACAGTTCCCCTGCTGACATACTTTCCTTCGGGAACATTCAAGTACGTAATGCGCCCGTTGACCTCAGGATGCAGTTCAACAAATTCATTGGCGACTATGCTGCCGTTTGCCTCAATAACGTTGGCAACATTTTGAGGCTGTGCAACGATCACATCTACAACCGGCGGCGGCGTTTTGGGTGGTTCCTTTTTCGGATCTTTCGACTGGCAGGAAGCAATCAAAAGAAAAAGTATTATCGAAAGTAGAGGCGTAAATCTTGAATGCATAATGTCACGCAAAGGCGCAAAGATAGAAACACAAAACGTTTAGAGTGCAGAAAAGCAAAGACGCTAAGCTTTGCTTCTTTGCCAACTTAGCGTCTTCGCGTGAGAAAAAAATTCTATTCTGATTCGGCGACGACTTCTTTCACTTCCGGGATCATCCGCTTCATCATTCCTTCGATGCCAGCCTTAAGCGTTACGATCGATGAAGGACAGCCGCTGCAACTTCCTTGCAACATCAGGTTCACGATACCATCATCATAGCTTTTGAATTGGATCGCACCGCCATCCATCTCGACCGCGGGCCGCACATAATTATCCAGCAATTCCTTAATTCTTTTTACGACATCGGTGTCGTTGCTGAGAATAACATTGCCGGTGTCCTGTTTCAGTTTGGCAACTTCCTCTTCATACAAGATTGGCGCTCCGCCCTCCAGGTAATCTTTCAAAAATTGTTTCACCGACGGAATTACGTCCTGCCAGTCTTCGGTCTCCGGCGTCTTGGTAAGCGTTACAAAATTGCTGGCTATGAAAACACTTTTTATGAAAGGGAAACTGAACAGCTCTTTTGCCAGGGGGCTCGGCCCGGCCTGCGACTCGTCCTGGAAATCTATGCTCTTCCCCGGATACAATAGTTTGTTCGCGACAAATTTCATTGTCTCGGGGTTTGGTGTCATTTCAGTATAAATGCTGATAATAGGATTACCCGTCTTGATCATGCTAGAATTTTTAGGAACTGCGAAATTAACGAAGAATCGCCGAACGCGGTTTACGAAGGAAGAAAAGGATTGTTATTTGTGATCCGCAAAAGCAGGACCCGGCAACATTTAAGTATTTAACCTGCCCGACTTTTTCATGACGCGGATCAATACATAAATTAGCAAC
>DASQJI010000469.1:0-3272 GCA_035631175.1 Parafilimonas sp. | reverse complement strand
TCCGCAAAGGTCAATAATGCAACGGGCATCGGCAAAGTGAAGATCGTTGCATCGAGCGGCAAAGAACAGACTGTTTATGAAACGGAGATCGATGTACGAAATCCAAATCCATATACAACACAAGTAACAGAGGCTACTTTGCAACCGGGGCAAAGCTGGAACTCAACAGTTGCGATGATCGGCGATCAGCAAAGCAGTAAAGCGGTGCTGGAAGTTTCAAGTATTCCCGCCATCAACCTGCAGCAACGATTAGACTATCTCATCACTTACCCGCATGGGTGCATAGAACAAACAACGTCTGCGGTATTTCCGCAACTTGTGTTAAACCAGTTAATGGATCTGAACCCGCGTCAAAAAGCGGAATTAGAACGCAACATAAAATATGGTTTGCAACGGCTCAATAATTTTCAGCAACGGGATGGCGGCTTCAGTTACTGGCCGAATGACGGTCCAAGCGATGAATGGGGCAGCAACTATGCCGGGCACTTCCTGCTTATCGCTTCAACAAAAGGATATAACGTTTCGCAGAGCATGTTGCAGCAATGGAAACAGTATGAGCGCATGAAAGCACTTGCCTGGAATGTGACCGAAGCACCATGGTACGGAACTGATTTGACTCAAGCGTACCGATTATATCTTCTCGCGCTCGCGAATGCGCCCGAACTTGGAGCGATGAACCGTTTGAAAGAATTCAAGTTTCTTTCGCCGGAAGCAAAATGGAGACTAGGCGCAGCCTACCAACTAATTGGTCAGCCAAGAGTCGCCTTAGAACTCATCAGTGGTTTGCCAACTTCTTTCCCGGCAAGACCTTATCCGGGAATGACATTCGGCAGCAGCCTGCGCGACCAGGCGATGGTGCTGGAGACTTTGGTTACAATGAAGCGACTTGGCGAAGCAACTCAATTGGTGAAATCTATTGCAGCGCAACTATCGCAGGAAACATGGTACAGCACGCAGACAACAGCATATTCGTTGATCGCGATCGCGGAGTTTTCCGGCGGCAGCAACAACACACAAAAGATTGTGGTAACCGGCAGGTCTGGTAATCAAAATATAAATATCGACTCGAAGAGCGTCATCGCACAAAACGCAATGGCATGGCAAAATGGAAAGGCCGCCGTGCAGTTGACGAATAAGGGCAATAACGTGCTGTATGTGCGGGTTGTCAACGAAGGAAAACCGATCAGCGGAGAAAATATTTCCGTTAATAACAACCCGGATATTTTACAGGTATCCGTGACGTACGTCAATGCAAACGGGAACGCAATAAGCATTGATTCGGTAAAACAGGGAACGGACTTTGTGGCGAAATTGGTTGTAACAAACCCGGGGAGAAGAGGCGAGTATAGCAACCTCGCGCTTTCAGAAATATTTCCGAGTGGCTGGGAGATACTTAATACAAGGTTGTACAACAGCGAAGGCAAATTCGAGTCATCGCCGAGTGATTATATGGATATTCGCGACGATCGCGTGTATTATTATTTCAACCTGGATTACCGCGAAAGCCGAACCTATTATGTCCAATTGAATGCTGCATACTTAGGAAAATATTATTGGCCCGGCGTGTATTGCGAGGAAATGTATGATCATACGATAAGCGGAGGGGTAAAAGGAAAGTGGGTGAGTGTCATTGAATAGTTTATTGGGTTATTCGTTTATTAGGGTGGTGGACGAAGACACGAATGGCCGAGTGTTCGATAGCAACGAGTCCAACGTTTGGATAATTGATGTTAGGGCCGAGTACTGAATCGCCAAGTAAACCACTAGCCTAATTAACCAATTAACAAAACAAAACCCCGCCTAAGACTAAGCGGGGTTTTTCAACCCTAAAC
The DNA here is from genome assembly GCA_035631175.1 of Parafilimonas sp. Classification (GTDB taxonomy): domain Bacteria; phylum Bacteroidota; class Bacteroidia; order Chitinophagales; family Chitinophagaceae; genus Parafilimonas. Next base: position 1,440 of record DASQJI010000469.1, on the reverse strand, counting down.
CCTTAAAAAACGATATAAAGATAGGAAACTCTCCTATTAATATTTCAAAAAAATATTTGAGGCAGTGCACAAGATGTAATTTCTTAAAGATTGAATGCATTGCAATGATACAATCGTCCGGCAGTTGCACGCGGCCTGCCTGAAAACTTTCCTCCGCTCATCCGCCTTTCATGCCTTTAATCGATAACTTTTTTGGTCTACGAAATTTTTCGTTATTTCGCTAAAATTTGCATTATGAAAAAAGGAATTGTGCTTTCGCTTGCGACGATGATTTGCACGGCTGCAATCGCGCAGGACAAGAAAACCATTGAACCAAGTGGTAACATCATCACAAAAGAAATCGCTGTAAAACCTTTCGACGCTATTCGGGCAGAAGGTCTTTATGAAATGATAATCACCCAGGGAACTAATGAATCAGTAAAAGTTGAAGCCGACGACAATGTTCAAAACCTGTTCGTCGTCAGAAATAACGGAAATACATTAGTTATCGAGATGCCGGAGCTAAAAGACAAGAATGTCGATTTTAAGGACAAGAATGAGCATCATTCGCTAAAATGGAAGGTGTACGTAAGCTGCAAAAATTTAAAAAGCCTGGATGTCGCCGTTATCGGGAACGTGCGTTCTGGCAACGCTATAAAAAGCAGCGCTTTCGAGATCGAAAGTAAAAGCGTAGGAAACATCGACCTTGAATTAACGGCGGAGAAGTTAACCATAGAAAACAAAGGCGTGGGAAATCTCACTTTGCATGGTAGCGCGACAAACGCAGTAGTAAACAATTCGGGCGTTGGTCAGTTTGAAGGTGATAACCTCGTGGTGCAAACGATGAATATTGATAACTCGGGTGTAGGTGGTGCGAACGTAAATGTTCAGAAGGACCTGAAAATTAAACAATCGTTTCTTGGCAAAGTCAGGAACAAAGGCAATGCGAAAACGCACGAAATGGATGGCGTAGAAATGTAACTACGCTTGCTTATACTTAACATCTTTCAGAGGTCTCGGATGCACGAGACCTCTTTTTCATTTGCGGGCGTTCGTCGCCGCTTTCAAGGGGCATTTCTTTCTCCTTCGTTTTTCTGCAGTCAGCATCTTTCAGATCAATCAATGAACGTATTGACGGCTTTAAAATCCATTTTTACCGGTCCAGCAATCTGCGTTTGTAAACGGTCAGCGCAAGGAATTACTTTTATGTTTTATCACGTTACAAACCCGATCACATGTTTTCAAAATTCTGTGCTGTCTTTTTTGGCTGGCCCCGCAATGGTTGCCAGTTATTAATACCGATCCCGCTTCCAACAAGCCCAATGCTTCCTGCCTCTCGTTGGTTAACTGTTGCCCGGGTAAATTCAGCGTGGCATCGATTGAAAAGTTCATCAAACAATAGTATCCTTTGAAATACATCTCGAAAGTAAACCCCCGATGTTCGGGGGTTTATTATTTAGA
>DASQJI010000468.1:0-2351 GCA_035631175.1 Parafilimonas sp. | reverse complement strand
CGATGCGCATTGTAAGGTTGTTTAAACCACGAAGGCACCAAGGCACAAGGTGGCACGAAGTTTTAAAGTATTAATCGCTTGATTCCGTCTTTCATTATATCAACTGTCTGCTTAGCCACGTATTCCTCTTTGTCAGGTAATTTTGCGAACATACTCTTGGTGATCCTTGGTGTCCTGGCGTCTTCGTGGCTCAACGCAAATAAAACACCTCTTTCAGTGCAACACTTACCGGCGAATCATCTTGATTCGTTTCCATAAGGTCCTTCATGTATGCCCACCATTTTTTCATAACAGGCTCGTTCGGCAATTCATCCAATTTCTTTGCATCGTCGATCTGAAGATAACCAAACAACTCGTTTGTTGTTTCGTCTAACAAAATAGAATAGTCATAAATACCCGATCTTTTCAGCAACTCTTTCAGTTCATCCCAAATCTCATCATGGCGCTTTTTGTATTCGTCTTCACATCCTTTGAAAAGTTTCATTTTGAAAGCGACCGGTTGCATTTACAAATTATTTTTTTACCTCACACTGGCCGGAGAGAGTTGCTGTACCTTAATTATCCTTAGGATCCTTTACCATCTCCCAAAATCTGCGTTCAGACTATCTCAAAAACGCTGCCGCCACTCCCCCATCTACGTTCAATGTATTTCCTGTCGACTTGCTCAACAATCCTCCAACAAAAACGAAACATGCATTCGCGATATCTTCAGGCAAAATTGTTTCGTTGAGCAATGTACGCTTCGCATAATAAGCTGGCAATTCTTCCACTGTGATGCCATAAGCCTTTGCCCTTCCTTCTGCCCAACCACCTGCCCAAATATTTGAATCTGCAATAACAGCGTCCGGGTTCACACCGTTGACACGAATTTTATCTCCACCGAGTTCTGCTGCGAGCAAACGTGTAAGATGTGCCTGTGCAGCCTTCGCCGATCCATAGCCCGCATTGTTAGGTCCGGCAACAACGGAGTTCTTGGAGACGATATTGATAATATCTCCACCGAAGTTTTGCTTACGCATGACCTCGATGCCAACCTTTGAAACGAGAAACTGCCCCTTCACTAAAATGTCATACAGTTTATCCCAGTCCTGTGTTGAATGATCTGCAATTGATTTTGAAATACTGATGCCGGCATTGTTCACGATAATGTCAACACCGCCAAATGCAAGTGAAGCCGCCGCAAAAGCCTCTTCAATGGTATCATCCTTTGTTACGTCCAGTAAAACAGAAGCTGCAGTATCTTTTCCAAACTGTTTTTGAAATTCTTCCATTGCGCTCTTCATTCTTTCTTCATTGATATCATTGATAACAACGCACGCTCCTTCTTCCGCAAACTTTTTTGCGATCGCTTTTCCTATGCCGCCCGCGCTTCCCGTGATCAACGCGATTCTGCCACTCAACGCTTTTGGCTTCGGCATGCGCTGCAGCTTCGCTTCTTCGAGCAGCCAATATTCTATGTTAAATGCTTCCTGCCTCGGCAATGATGTGTATTCGCTGATCGCTTCCGCACCTTTCATTACATTGATCGCATTGATGTAAAACTCCGCAGCTACTCTCGCCGTTTGTTTATCCTTTGCAAATGTGAACATGCCCACGCCGGGATATAAGATCACCACGGGATTTGCATCACGCATGGCGGGACTATTTGAATGTTTGCAGCTATTGTAATAGTCTGCGTACATCTTTCTGTATTCTTCAAACTGTGGTTTAAGTTTTTCTTTAATCGCTGATACATCGTTTACATCTTCATCAGTCGAAAGATTTAAAACAAGCGGAGAAATTTTTGTCCGCAGAAAGTGATCGGGACAGCTCGTGCCCATTGGTGCTAATCTTTCAAGGTCGTTTGAATTGATGAATTCAAGAACACGGTCATCGTCAGTGAAATGGCCGATGCCCCTAATCCCTGAAGGGGGATTTTGAAGATCGCTGTTTGAACAAAAGCCTCTTAAGATCGGAGCCAATGCTGCAGCCTTTTGTAAACGTTGACCTTTAGGAAGTGAAATAATTTTTTGCCCCCCGAAGGTTTCTTTCCCCCCTTTAGGGGATGGGGGTAAATATTCCGCGCAACGTTCGATCACTTCAAGTGTGTTCATGTAGCTTTCATATGCCGTATCGCCCCAGGTGAATAATCCATGTGAACCCAGCATGATGCCGCGCAAGCCCGGATTTTCGTCAACGGTTTTTTTCAGTTTCAAGCCGAGATCAAAGCCTGGCCTTTGCCAATCTACCCAACCGATGGTGCCGTCAAATAATTCTTCCGTTATTCGCTTCCCATCTTTTGCAGCCGCAATGGCGATCGCTGCATCCGGATGCAAATGATCTATATGTTTGAATGGAAGAAATCCATGCAA
>DASQJI010000467.1:0-1783 GCA_035631175.1 Parafilimonas sp. | reverse complement strand
TTCAGGAACGGCTTTTCTTTTGTTCCTGCTTCCGATAAAATGAAACCGTTCGCTGTTTTGTTGATCGAATTTTTTCCGTCATCAACAGCAACAAAATTTTTTGCGTTGAAAGAAAAAATTGCGTCGACGGGTGAAGTGCCTTTATTCACGATTTTGTATTCGATCGCCGCTACGGGCAAACTTGAGTTGTCATCCTCGGTTGGAATGAAAGGACTCCACCCGGTGATCTCAACTTCGATCGGCAATTCCTCGTCTGTTAGTTGAATCAATGCGAATGGAAATCTCGCCTTGAATCTGGCATGATGAAAATGTGGTAAGCCTGTCGTTGCTCCGCCTGATCCATTCCCCGCGTCGCGTTGTCCGAATTTTTTCCAATCAGGTACAGGTCCTTCAAGCAGTTTTGCTCCGTTCTTCAAACCTTTTATTGAGATCGCGGCAAACACTTCCGGGGTATTAAAAATGTCCGGCTTATTGCGAATAGACATATGAGAAATAGAACCAGTGCCTTCAATGCAGAACATACCGGCACCCATGCCACCAAGAGGAAATGCGACGCGATTTAAATAGTCGCCGGTGTAGATGTCGTTATATTTTCTGCCTGTTGCATTTTTTAAATTATTATTTGTTGTTGTCGCTGCTCTGTTTTCTGACGCACTTATAATTTCGGTCGGCATTAATGTGCCGGCGACGCCCGCAACACTTACATTTTTCAGGAATGATCTGCGATCTGGTTTTTGTTTCATGGTTTGTTGCAATAGTTTCTGGTGTGAGCAGCAACAATTTAAACATGTTTTTTCTATTTAGTACAAATGACCGCTCTAAAACCGAAACTTCCCCTGCGTCTCATTGAAGAGAAGAAATTCGTGCCTCCCTTGTCCACAGTGTGCCCACAATTCAAAGTAGGGGCACAAAGATCACCACGGACCACAACGGGCGCGGCAAGCAAATACCCAGCTGGTCGAGGTCCTTAAAAAAAGTGCGTGCAGGTTTTCTAGAAAAGTCAAATTCTTTTTAAAAAATTAACATAAAAATTTGTTCGTACGAAAGAATTCCTACCTTTACTTCATGAAGTCATCGAAAAAGAAAGCAGCAGAAAAGAAAGCTGATCCAACAAAATCAGAATTAGAGATCCTGCAGGTCTTGTGGCAATACGGTCCGTCTACCGTACGATTCGTAAACGACAAATTGAATGAGCAAACAAGGAAAGTGCAGTACACATCCACGCTGAAGCTAATGCAGATCATGAACGAAAAAGGAATGCTGAAAAGAGACGATACGAATATGAAACATGTCTATGCGCCCGCTGAAGAAGAAGATAAAACGAAGAATTACCTGCTGGAAAGATTTGTGAATTCTATGTACCACGGTTCAGCAAGCAGTTTAGTGATGCAATTACTCGGAAACAAAAAGACTTCGAAAAAAGAGTTGAAGATCATCAAAGAAATGCTTGACAATTTTGACACTGAATAAAGTTCGATTATGGATCAGCAACTCATAACATACGTTCTGTCAAACGACAGCATCCACGCGCTATTTCTAACGTTGATCCATTCGCTGTGGCAGGGAGTGGTGCTGGCGATCGCGGTTGGCCTCATACTCACTTTGACAAAGCGGTCAACTTCCGCTGTGAGGTATAATCTTCTTGGTGGCGCACTGCTGCTGTTTATCATAGGGTCCGCGTTGACTTTTTATTGTGAGATGAAATTCAATGGCAAAACGAGCAACGCAAAAATTACTAATATCACACCCGAGACGAATTACTCCTCGATTATCACAGCGAGTG
>DASQJI010000466.1:0-2730 GCA_035631175.1 Parafilimonas sp. | reverse complement strand
TTTTAAGAATTAAGTATTAAGTGAAATTTTGTCATTCGTACAGTAAACCCGTTCTTTGTGCCCCTTTTGAATATGTCAAACGATTAGACTACGTGAAAATTTGACCTTTTAAAAGGCATTGGCAACATAATTGTTGCCGATTGCGCGATTTTCCTCATTCGTTTAAAACTAAAATTTATACATCTATGGCTAAACAAGATCTAAAGGTTACTCCGCTTCATGACAGAGTAATTGTGCAACCTGCGCCTGCCGAAGAAAAAACTGCTGGCGGCATTATTATTCCGGATACTGCTAAAGAAAAGCCTCAGCGTGGCACCGTTGTCGCCGCGGGACCTGGCAAAAAGGACGAGCCCGTTACTGTGAAAGTTGGTGATACGGTTCTGTACGGCAAATACGCCGGCACTGAGATCAGTATTGAAGGCTCAGACTACCTCATTATGAGGGAAAGCGACATCCTCGCGATTGTATAATTTGAAAATTTGAAGATGTGCTAATTTGAAAATGTTAGCGGCTTCAGGTTTTCAGCAATTTTCAAATTCTCAAATTGTTTAAATTCTCAAATTAATAACTATGGCTAAACAACTCTTCTTCGAAATTGAAGCAAGAAATAAAATGAAAAAAGGCGTTGACATTATGGCCAACGCTGTAAGGGTTACATTGGGACCTAAAGGTCGTAATGTAGTGCTTGAAAAAAAATTCGGCGCTCCCTCTATTACTAAGGATGGCGTAACCGTTGCTAAAGAGATCGAACTCGAAGATTCGATCGAGAACATGGGCGCTCAAATGCTGAAAGAAGTCGCTTCTAAAACGGCTGACATCGCCGGAGACGGAACTACTACTGCAACCGTTCTCGCTCAGTCTATCATCAGTGAAGGTTTAAAGAATGTGGCTGCCGGTGCAAATCCAATGGATCTTAAACGGGGCATCGAAAAAGCTGTAATTGCGGTTGTTGCACACTTGAAGGGACAGTCCCAAACTGTGGGTTCAGACGCAAAGAAGATCCAGCAGGTTGCTGCTATTTCTGCTAATAACGACGACAATATTGGTCGCCTCATCGCGGAAGCTTTCGCTAAGGTTGGAAAGGATGGTGTGATCACCGTCGAAGAAGCAAAAGGTACTGAGACTGGTATCGAGGTGGTTGAAGGTATGCAATTCGACCGCGGTTATATTTCAGCTTACTTCGTTACAAACAGCGAAAAAATGGAAGCTGAACTTGAAAAACCATACATCCTGATCTACGACAAGAAGCTGAGCACCATGAAGGATATCCTTCCTATACTAGAAAAAGTTGCTCAGCAGGGTGCTCCATTGTTGATCATCTCCGAAGATCTCGAAGGTGAAGCACTGGCAACACTTGTAGTAAACAAATTACGCGGCACATTGAAGGTTGCTGCTGTAAAGGCTCCTGGCTTTGGAGACCGCAGAAAAGAAATGTTGCTTGATATCGCTACATTGACAAAGGGTATCGTAATCAGCGAAGAACAGGGATATAAACTGGAAAATGCTGACCTCTCTTACCTTGGCCGTGCTGACAGGGTTGTAATTGATAAAGACAATACAACGATCGTTGGCGGACAGGGTAAAAAAGAGGACATCGCTGCACGCGTTAACCAGATCAAGGCACAGATCGAAACTACCACTTCAGATTATGACAAAGAAAAATTGCAGGAACGCCTTGCAAAATTGAGTGGTGGTGTAGCCGTATTGAACGTAGGTGCTGCAACTGAAGTTGAAATGAAAGAAAAGAAAGACCGCGTGGACGACGCACTGCACGCTACACGCGCTGCAGTTGAAGAAGGCATTGTGCCTGGTGGCGGTACCGCATTCATCCGTGCGATCGAAGCTCTCGACGCCCTGAAAAATGATAGCGAAGATGAGAGCACCGGCATCAACATCGTTAAACGTGCGCTTGAAGAACCCCTTCGCCAGATCGTTCAAAATGCAGGTCTCGAAGGCTCGATCGTGGTTCAGAAAGTGAAAGAAGGAAAAGGTGATTTTGGTTTCAACGCCCACACGGAAGTTTATGAAAAACTGTATTCTGCCGGGGTAATTGATCCGACAAAAGTTACACGCATCGCTTTGGAAAATGCGGCTTCTATCGCAGGAATGTTATTGACCACCGAATGCGTGGTTGCTGACAAACCTGAACCCAAATCAGCCGCTGCTCCAGCAATGCCGGGTGGTGGAATGGGTATGGATTATTAAGAAGCAAAAAGGATTTTATATAAAGAACCGCTCCTCGGGGGCGGTTTTTTTATTGCTATTTTTTTCTTCGTATTACCTGGATGGCGCCCATCACGATCAGGAACTGCGCAAGACAGTATGTGCCGAGCGTGTAATAATCGGCCAGAGGCCTGGTTGGAGGAAAGTAAAACCGGTTGGCGGCGATCATGGAGTCAGAGGCGACAAAACTTACAGCACCCGGTATAAAATAGTAAACGGCTGATTTGTTAAATCTCTTGCTGTTACTTATGTTCACAGCACACAGGAGCATCAGGCCAAGCGCAAACGAATAGGCGACCACGGGTCCAATAAAATTTTGGTAGTATACCTTCGGCCAAAAAACATAATTCATTATCACCAGGTAACCGAGGATAAGAAGCGTTGCCACGAAAAGAAAAGAAGCATTTTTCTTCGCGAACGATTTGGTCCTGTAAAAAAACAAGATATAACACACCTGCACCACCAGGAAAGAGGCCAGGCCGAAGGCAAAATTATAGGTTCCCTCAC
>DASQJI010000465.1:0-3235 GCA_035631175.1 Parafilimonas sp. | reverse complement strand
GTTGATGAGAAATCTGTTGTGAAAGGAAATAATTATACCCAGGCTATTGAAGAAGCAGTTAAGAACGAGGAAGCTGAAATTCTTTTTATAAGCGCCGCTATAGAAAGTGAGATCGCTGCTATGGACAGTTTTGAAGACAGAAAAATGTTTCTGGAAGATCTCGGTTTAAAAGAAAGCGGCGTTGTGCGACTGGTGCGTTCTACTTATCATTTATTAAATCTTGCCACTTATTTTACTGCCGGTCCGCAGGAGGTTAGGGCGTGGACAATTCACAAGGGCATGTTGGCACCGCAGGCAGCCGGCGTAATTCATTCCGACTTTGAAAAAGGATTTATCCGCGCAGAGGTTATCAAGTATGATGACTTTATAAGATTGGGAAGCGAGGCCGCGTGCCGGGATGCAGGCAAACTGGCGGTGCAGGGAAAGGACTACCTTGTGGAAGACGGCGACATTATGCACTTCAGGTTTAATGTGTGATTCCGTCTTAGCCACAAAACAAAAAAGGTCTCACCGAGACCTCATTTAGCTTTCATTTCGAATTCAGGATTCAGAAACGCCTGATCCCTGCGAGGTGTCTTCTCCCGGCTCAGGGTTTTCTCCTTTCTTTGAGCCTCCACCTTTCCTCAGGTCCTTTTGCATTCGCTCGAGCTTTTCAATTTGCTCGTCTGAAAGGATCGTCCGCAACCGGGCGACCATTTGTTTTTTTACCGGTTTTATCTTTTGCTTTTTTTGATCCTTCGACAAAGACTGATCTTTCATGATGCCCTTGATCTGCGGCTGAAACTCAGTCATTATTGATTCTACAGAATCCGCCTGCGTATCCGTTAATTGCAGAGAATCTTTCAGTTCTTGTTTCATTTGCTGCATGCCTTTTTTTCCGCCCTGCTGCGCGAAACATGCAACGCTAAAAAAGGTAAGCAGAAAAGCAATGAAGGTGAATTTTCTTTTCATGAGATATTAAATTATGAATTTGTACGACGAAAATTGAAGCCTTGGGTTTATTCATACTGGAATTATAGGTAACCGAGGATCTTAAGCATGCTTTGTGCCGACTGCTGTCTGGCATGCAGCCAGTCGGTTAGTTTGCCACTTTTATCGCAGCCTACGATAACATGCTTAGGTGAAGGAATTAAACAATGCTTTATGCCGCCGTAGCCGCTTATCTGGTCCTGGTACGCACCCGTGTGAAAGAATCCCACGTATAAGGGCTCTGCATTTGCGTGATTCCCATTTCCGTTTTCGTTTTCGATCTTTGGCAAAAAAACTTCATTAATGTGCTCTTCTGAATCGTAATAGTCATGGCTATCGCAGGTCATTCCGCCCAGCACCACACGCTGATACTCGTTGTCCCATTTGTTGACAGGCAATAGCAGGAACTTTTCACCAATGCCCCATGTATCCGGCAACGTCGTGATAAAAGAAGAATCTATCATATACCAACGCTCCCGATCATTTTGACTTTTTTCACCGACCACACTATAAATATGTGCCATGCTTTCGCCAACAGTGTAACTACCAAATTCCGTGAAAATATGCGGCATGGGAACGTTCGTTTTCTTGCAGGCTTTTTTAATATTTCCAACAATTTCGTTTATCATGAATTGATAATCGTATTCAAAGCCGAGCGAGTGCTTGATAGGAAAGCCGCCACCAATATTAATAGAATCCAGTTCGGGGCAAATCTTTTTCAACTGGCAATAGAGGTTGATGATTTTGTTTAACTCACTCCAGTAATATATATCATCTTTAATGCCCTTGTTTAGAAAGATATGAAGCATCTTCAACTGGAATTTATCTTCATATCCTTCTATTTCGTCAACATAAAACTCTAGAATATCTTTTGCGCGTATACCCAACCGCGAGGTGTAGAACGGAAATGTAGGTTCCTCCTCTGCCGCAACGCGAATGCCCACCTTGAAATTTTGTTTTACGCTACGACGGTAGCTCTTTAATTCTTCTTTGTTATCGAGCACAGGGATTACGTTGTTGAAGCCGCTGTTTATTAACCTCGCAATTCTCGAAGTATAATTCTTTTGCTTAAAACCATTGCAGATAATAAATGTGTCTTTGCTGATCTTCTTTTTTTTGTAAAGTTGGTTGATGATCTCGATGTCATAAGCGTACGATGTTTCAAGGTGAATGTCGTGCTTCAGAGCCTCTTCTACTACATAAGAAAAATGTGAACTCTTGGTGCAATAACAATAATTGTAGCTGCCGGTATACTTGTGTTTCTTGATAGCAGAAGCGAACATCTTTTTTGCCTTGTTGATCTGCGCACCAATCTTGGGGAGGTAGCTAAGTTTTAAAGGTGTTCCATATTTATCGATCAGGGCTTTGAGATCAATACCATTGAACTCGAGGTAACCATTCTCATTGACATTAAAATCTTCCTGCGGGAAATGAAACGTTTGTTTTACAAGCGACGTGTACGTATTAGTCATTCCTGGTTGTTATGGCATAAAAGGTTTATTAACGTCTACAAAAATAAATGTTTGAAATAATCAACAATAAAAAATCCCGCCGCGGCGGGATTCGAAATTCATTGCTAACTTTTATTTAACCGAATCGATCAGGGCCTTGAAACTTACAGGCTCATTCATCGCCAGGTCCGCAAGGATCTTGCGGTTTATTTCAATTCCTTTTACGTTGAGTTTATGGATGAACTCGCTGTAGGTTAAGCCTTCTGCTCTTACAGCTGCATTGATACGGGCGATCCACAGCTGACGATAATCGCGTTTCTTGATCTTCCTGCCTACATAGCTATACGTAAGCCCCTTTTCGACGATATTCTTGGCAACCGTGTAAACATTTTTGCGTTTGCCATAAAACCCTTTTGCCTGCTTAAGAACATTCTTTCTTCTTGCCCTTGATGCTACGGCATTTACTGAACGTGGCATTTTAAAATATTTTAGATTTTAGATTTCAGAGTTAGATTTTCATCCATCTAAAAAGTTAGAAAATTGGATTGATGGTTTTGACTCTTATTTCAACCTCAAAAGGCGCATCACAAAATCCCTGTTAGGAGAGCTGATGAGTCCTTTTTGACCCAGCACCCTTTTCCGTTTTTTTGATTTTTTTGTTAGGATGTGACGCTTGAAAGATTTTTGGTACGTGATCTCGCCGGTGCCGGTTACTTTGAACCGCTTTTTGGCACTGGAGTTCGTTTTTACCTTAGGCATTATAATCTTATTTAGATTACTCCCTGCTGGCGTTTCCGCCTCATGCGGAACTCTTG
>DASQJI010000464.1:0-3582 GCA_035631175.1 Parafilimonas sp. | reverse complement strand
TTCCATTATCATTTCTTTAATAGCGGGATCCTGCAGCCATTTTTTCTGAGGCGGTTCATAAGCCGTCTTGTCTTTTCTCCAGGCAATTTCTGCAGGCAACCAGGTTTGTATGGCTTTACGAAGTATCCACTTTGTGAAGCCTTTTTTTATTTTTAACTCTGCTGGCAGCGAGAACATAAATTCAACCAGTTCATGGCTGAGAAATGGCAGTCTTATTTCCCGTCCGTGTGCCATGGAATTTCTGTCCGCATAACGGAGCAGTTCCGGCAGGCCAAGATGAAAAGTATTATAATACAAAATGTCGTCAAGGCTTTTAACGACCGGTTTGTGAAGGCTGTCTTTGTTGAAATTGTGTAAAAAGAAATCGTTGCTGAGAAAAGGTGTGTGCATTTGTTTTTTATACGCGCGATCCTCCAATTTTTTAGACGTTAGCTGCGGAACAAAAGCCGCAACATAATTTTTCAAGTTCCATAGTTCCAGGAAATGATTCTCTTGCAGCAATTTTTTTTCGATTCTGAAACGTTTGATGTTCTCGCGTAGCAACTGTTGCAAATACCAATGGGCGTATCTTTTATAGCCAGCAAGGATCTCATCGGCGCCCTGCCCGTCCAGAAGCACCGTGATGCCGTGCTCTTTTGCCAAACCATACACCATGAATTGCGTTAACACGCTGCTGCTTTGCACCGGCTCTTCTTGGTAGTACATCAACTTATCAAACTTGTTTATGCAATCGGCAGCAGTCGGTTCAATCGTATGTTGTTCAATATTCAAATGTTCAGCAACTATTTTGCTTTGGACAGATTCATCTTTTTCAAACCCCGGAAATATCGCGGAAAATGCAACATTGCTCCAGGTGGCCGGCAGCAGATGTTGTTGTTTTATCTGTTTGATCGCAGCCACCACGGCAGAACTGTCTACGCCTCCACTCAAACTGGTTCCGATCTTCACATCGCTCCGCAATCTTCGATTCACTGAACTAAGGAACAGCTCAGAAAATCGTTCGATTACCTGGTTTTCATCGCTGGGCTTTGAGATTTGGAATTTGGTTTGTGAATTTTCCAACCGGTACCATTTCTTCATCTGCACACGTCCCTGTGATGGCTGAACTGTTAAATAGTGTCCCGGCGACAGCGATAAAATATTACTAAAGAAAGTTTCGGTTTTTTTATCAGCGTTTTGAACATAACCCAGCGAAATAAAATTCAGCATCATAGTGCCGTTCAGTTTCTTCGGAAGGCCGGTAGCCCAGAGCGCTTTCATTTCACTTGCAAATATGAAATTCTCAAATCTGCCGCGATGAACATACTCAGCATGATAATACAATGGCTTTTCACCAAACCGGTCCCTGGCTATAAATACTTCTTCCTTGCGTCCATCAAACATCGCAAACGCAAACATCCCATCAAAGTGATTCAGGGAATCTGTTCCCCAATGATCATAAGCAGCAGGGATCACTTCAGTGTCGCACGTCGTCCCGAAGCTGTAGCCGTATTGTTTCAACTCATCCTTTAGCTCGATGTAGTTATAGATCTCTCCGTTAAAGATTATCGTGTAATGCAAATAATGAAATGGCTGTGATGCTTGCTCCGACAAATCGAGTATCCGCAGGCGCCGGTGGGCGAAGCCAACTGTTTGTTCTGCGTTTGTCCAATAACCTTCCCCTTCAGGCCCGCGATGCTTTAATGCATCGGCCATAAGCTTTAAGCGATCGTGTTGAACAAATGAACTGTAAGGTGAAATAATTCCGGCAATGCCGCACATGATGTAAATATCGAGCTTTCACTCAAAGCATGAAAGTTTCGCACAGGTCCGAGCGAGTAATGGATTTAGAATTGACATGACCGTTTTTCTGACCGATGCCCGGCTATCCAGATGTACACCAAAAGAAATTACTCCGTAAATGGGATCACCACCTTCGCGTTATCCCAAAGAATATTCAGGTTGGCAGCGTTTTTATCGCTGTCGAAATACATCGTGAGTGCTTCCACAGAAGTTTCGCTTTTTTGCACCGGAACATCGGCGCGCAATACATCTTTCTTTTCATTGTATGCGAGGCCCCATATGTCTTTGTCGCTGTTTACGATGATCGTCCACTTATCAGCATTACAGATTGCGTACAATGTATACCGGCCTTTCGAAAGGGATTTGCCATTTAGTTTAACCGACTTAAAAAACTCGATCTCGGTTGCTTCATTCGCACCGAGACGCCAAACCTGCCCGTATCCAACAATGCCGCCGAAAATATCTCTGCCCGCTTTTTGCGGCCTGCTGTAAATAATCCTCGCAACAGGTGAACTGGTAGCTTTTCCTGACATCTTAAGTATAGGATAATTCGCAGGCCAGTATGACATGTCCATTGGACTTTTATCAAGATCGGTCGGGTTTTGCTGGGCGGCAGCCGAAGCTGCAAGGAATAACAGAAGCGGCAAAAAGGATTTTTTCATAGTTCTTGTGCAAATTTTGATCACAGGGAACATTCACATACATTAAAAAAAGTGAGCAAGATTAATGCAAATTATTTATCGCGGCCAACCAGCGATAGGCAAATGTTTTCACAGCAGGAAAGAAAAAGTCGTAGCACACTTTCAGTTCATCGTAATTTTTTTGAAAACTCTCAAGTACAACGGAATTATATTCCAAATATTTTGCCCTGTGCATCAAACCGCTGAAACTTTTCCCGATCCCCGAAACGGTCCTGTAATTATATAACCAGTTTTCTGACTTCATATATGGGAACAGCCGGGTAAATTTTGGCGGAAGTATTAGTGCCTGGTTTTCAAGCTCGCGATACACCAAAATGGAAAAATCAAGAAGCGCTTGTTCATTGCTGAATTCGTTCTCATCAATTGCCAGGAAGTGGTCGTACACAATATCCATAAAAGCGCCCGCATATAAGCCGACAACGGGCTTAAAAAACTTTTTAGCTTCTTTCGTCGCTTCGTGTTCGTCTGTAAATGTATCAATAGCACGATGGAGTATTATACCTTTTTGAACAGGCTCGGAATAGTCAAATCGTTTTTTGCCCTTTACAAAATCACTGATCATATTTCCGACCAGAATGTCTGGCTCACCGAATGAAAGCCGGGCATGCGCCAGGTAATTCATTTCGCATTTTTATTAAGCCAGTCTGTGATAGTTTGCAAGGCCACCGGGGCGATCGTTTCTTCGAGCTGTCCGTATTCTGCGAGGGTGCATTTTGTGCATGTTTGAAAAAGATGGTTGAGTCCAATCAATTCTTTTGTCTCAAAAACTTTAGTGTGCCCTTCTTTCAGCGCATCGGAAATCGCTGGAAGGTTTTGATGTGAAACAACCTGCAGATCTTTACTGCCGTTCAAAGCAAGCACTTTCACTTTTTTCAGGTTAACGAGATACGGATGCGGATTTATGCGCATAAAATATTTCATCCACGGAGACCACACCTGGTTTACAAACTGGGTTGCGTACTGTTGCTTTGCCTCTTCAGATCTAAAACCTACAGCCTGCACTGTAGAAGAATCGTTTCTTCCGATCCAATTGTTGACTCTCGTTAGTACTTCCTGTTTAGCGACGTTCTGATCCGGCGCATTAAGCGTCGCGTTTGCA
>DASQJI010000463.1:0-2700 GCA_035631175.1 Parafilimonas sp. | reverse complement strand
TGGCAAAAAAGCCTTGGTGGAAGTCTTAGTGACGAAGCATTTTCCATTGACCAAACAACGGACGGTGGATATATCGTAGCCGGGATTTCTGAATCAAACGACAGTGATGTAAGCGGTAATCACGGTCTTGACGATTATTGGCTAGTTAAGCTTAAAAAAAATGGCGTTATTCAATGGCAAAAAAGTCTTGGTGGGAGCACTTATGACGATCCAACATCCATTCAGCAAACATCCGACAGCGGGTACATCGTAGCGGGACATACTGATTCTAACGACGGCGATGTAAGCGGTAATCATGGGATTGGTGATTACTGGATTGTTAAGCTCGATAAATATGGTGGCATTCTGTGGCAAAAATGCCTTGGTGGTGGCGGTTTGGACGGTGCAAATGCCATTCAGCAAACAGCGGACGGCGGATATGTTGTGGCTGGATACTCCGGTTCAAATAACAACCAGGTAAGCGGCAATAATGGTGGTTTTGATTACTGGGTAGTTAAGCTTAAAAAGAATGGCTTTATTCAGTGGCAAGAAAGCCTTGGTGGCAGTGCTCTAGACGTAGCCACTTCCGTTCAGCAAACTACAGACAGCGGATACATTGTAGCCGGATATTCTACTTCCAGGGATAGCGATGTAAGCGGTAATAAGGGTTCGTTCGATTTCTGGGTCGTAAAATTGGCCAAGGATGGTTTATCGCCAGTTGTATCTCAAACAACAAATCTGTATGCAGAAAGGCAAAGCAAAAATGAGACGAATACCAGCAAAGATTTTACAGTTTACCCGAATCCTGCACGAGACATATTGCATATTGGAACAAGCATCAATGCGGTCTTCTCTTTTCTAAATTCTTCGGGAGAAATTTTATTTACGAAGACAATTAATGACAACGCCGTTATAAATATCAGCCAATTGCCGCCGGGCAATTATTATGTAAGAAATAATACAACTGGCACCACAGAGAAATTGATCGTAGAGAGATAAAGTCAGCGACAGCTGCAGCATGATTGCTAACGGTCTTCGAGCAAGCTCCGTATCCTGTCAATCTTCGCTTCGAGATAATTTGTAACATAATGCTCTCCTTTGTTCGGGCCGGACGTTCAACGAATATCCTGCCATCGCAAATACTTTTTCGTTAGCTGCTTTTTTTAGACTTGCATCGTCCTGAAATAGGTTGACACAAAAATGTGTAAATCTAAATCAGGCAAACATGACAAAGAAGACCTCAGCTGCCGAACGGATCCGGTTCAAAGAGTGCAGCCACGCTTTCAAGTTGAAAGTTGTACAGGAAATTGAAAATGGACTCATCTCGAAAAATTTTGCAGCAAAAAAGTATCTTGGCACTCGCAGCACCATTGATTACTGGTGTAAAAAATTAGGTACAGATATGAATGAAAAAAACAATCACTCGACCCGTAAGGAGATCAAAAAGCTCAAAGAGAAGGTTGAAGAGCTGCAGTTGATCGCCGACGTCCGCCAGGACATTATAGATGAATTCATAAAACTTGTTGGAGAGGATGCCTCAAAAAACTTATATCCCAAACAGTTGATAGAAGAAGTGAGAAGAATGGGAAGGTCAAAGTAAAAGTACAGGCACAGCTGTTTGGGATTACAAGGCAAGCATTGCATAAAAGAAAGAAGAAAGTTCAAAAGAAAAATTCTGATAAAGAACAAATATGTTGTATGGCAAAGACAGTTCGTAAGTATCTGCCCAGGACAGGCACGAGGAAAATCCATGACATCACCCGGCATTATCTAAACGAAAGAGGAATCTTTGTAGGCAGGGACAGGTTTTTTAAGATACTGCGAGAGGAACAATTGCTTGTCAGGCGGCGTAAACGGCACTTTTTTACGACCGATTCAAAGCATCTGTTCCGCAAGTATCCAAACAAAGCAAAAGACCTGGTTGTCACCCAGCCCGAACAACTTTGGGTAAGTGATATTACCTATCTGAAAACAAGGGCTGGAAATTTGTATTTAAGTCTTATTACCGATGCCTTTTCAAGAAAGATAATGGGATATCATGTGGCCGATCATTTAAAGGCCACAGGACCTATTGAAGCCCTGAAGATGGCACTTAAGAACAGGATGTATCCGAAAAGAAAACTTATGCATCATTCAGACAAGGGCATTCAGTATTGTTGCGATGCTTACGTAAAAGTCTTAAATGAAAACAAAATCAAAATCAGCATGACATCACAGTATGATCCTTACGAAAATGCAAAAGCAGAAAGAGTGAATGGAACCATCAAAAATGAATTTCAGCTCGATGAGGTGATGCCAGATATTGCCTTTGTTAAAAGAGAAATCAACAAAACCGTTGAGGTCTACAACAGTTTAAGGCCCCATCTCAGTTGTCACATGAAGACGCCCGAGCAAATGCATGTTAATCCAAATCCGTACCCTATAAAACTAAAAACCAATCCGCTGTGGGAAACGATCTTTTTAAATAATTTTAGTTCAAATTAATGTCAACTTTTTTCAGGACGACACACTGCGAAAATCAAAATTTTCGTGTTGCATTCGGCATGCACTTAGCAGAACTTCGATGACCTAAAGCAGACCTTTTGAAATAATCAAATAAGCATAATTTTTGTGCAGTAAATTTTTAAAAAACGGATTATTTTAAGGAGACTTCTGTATGAGAACGACATTCGTTATAGCGATTTTGGTTCTTTCAGCAACCTCTGCTGCCCTTGCGCAAAA
>DASQJI010000462.1:0-3074 GCA_035631175.1 Parafilimonas sp. | reverse complement strand
GAACAGGGAGATTGCCACCTTTGCACCAGGAAATAGCTGGGTTGGCGATGCAGTAGGAGTAAGTACTGGTTATATGACCAATACTGGAACAGGCGCGGGAGCAGACAATGTGAAAATTTGGGACATCGGTTTAGCAAACGGTTCTCTTCCCATCAATCCTGCTGCGCCGAACGATGTATACGCCGGTGGAACCTTATTAAAAGGAATCACAATGGACGAGGAGGGTCATCAGGTAATTGAATTTAAGGATAAGAATAACCATGCTATTCTCAAAAAAGTTCAACAAAGCAGCAGTCCATCTGGCGACTACGGCGGATGGCTTTGTACTTTTTACGTGTATGATGATATCGGCAACTTGAGATTTGTAATACCGCCGCGCGCTGTCGAGTATCTAATCGGTCATGGCTGGGCTTTCGATGGTAGCACCTGGATGACAAGTAGTGTCGCGAAGCGGCTCTGTTTTAGTTATGAATACGATGACGAGAATAGAATGATTGTTAAACGGGTACCCGATGCTGGCGAAGTATGGATGGTTTATGACATCCGCGATCGCATAGCAATGACGCAGGATGAAAATCTACGCCCGTTGAATAAATGGCTATGCACTGTTTATGATGACTTGAACCGCACCGTAAAAACCGGATTCTTTAATGATCCCACTCATGGACAAGACCGCACCTGGCAACAAGGGCAAGCTGGTGCACAACAGCATTATCCCGGCACTTCATCGAATTTTGAAGTACTTACCGAGACTTATTATGATGACTATTTGTGGATCACCAGCGATATTAACCTGAAGCCAACGCTGATCACCACGAACATAAATAACACTCAATACTTTTATACTCCTGATGACCTTAACTTTCCGTATCCGCAGGCAGTGAAGGCTAATTACCAGGATAAAAATTTGGTAACCGGCACCAAAATTCAAGTGATTGGAACCACAAATTATTTATACACTGTAAATTTTTATGATGACCATGGAAGACTGATTCAGACGCAATGCTATAATTACAGCAATCCCGGCTACCCAACGCGAGACACAATTACAACGCAGTACAGTTTCAGCGGACAGGTTCTGCGGGTTTTGGTTGCACATAAGAAAGCAGGTACTAACCCGCAAAATTATCGGGTATGCACCAAAAGTGAATATGACTACAGTGGCAGATTGCAAAAAGTGAGTAAGCTAATTGGAAACCATTTAACGAGTAGCCCGGAAGTAATACTTTCTCAAAACCGATACGACGAACTAGGGCAGCTGACCGAAAAAGATTTGGGTCAACAGCGCGTTAACCTCGTTCAAAATGCATATATCTCGACGGCGGTCGATATTTTACAGTATGAGTACAATATTCGCGGATGGTTGCGAGGTATAAACAAAGACTATGCGCGTGGCGTCAGCGGCGCAACCGGGTGGTTTGGTATGGAACTCTGTTATGATTTTGGCTTTACCCAGAAACTGTTTAATGGTAATATCGTTGGAGAAAGATGGAGAAGTAGGGGCGATGGGGAGCAGAGAGCATTCGGCTTTACATATGATAATTCAAATCGATTGACGAGCGCTCCTTTCAACCAATTAAATGCTAGCATTTGGGAAAATACAAAAATGGATTTTAGTGTTAGTAACCTGGCGTATGATGCGAACGGGAACATCCAATCGTTAAAGCAAATGGGCATGCAGGTAAATAATATTGCAACTATCGATGACCTTTCCTACAATTATAACGTGAACTCAAATCAGCTAAAATATGTCTCAGATCAGGGCACATGGAATAGTTCTTTGGGTGACTTCAAAGAAGCAACTCACAATGTTCAGAATCCAACACAAGACTATTGGTATGATAACAACGGCAACCTGACAATGGATGACAACAAAAAAATCAGTAATATAAGTTATAATTATTTGAATTTGCCTTCCCTTATAACGCTCAAAAAACCTGACGGCACTGACAAAGGCACCATTAGCTTCATCTACGACGCGTCCGGAAACAGACTGCAAAAGATAGTTGTCGACAAAACCATCTCTCCAAACAAAACCATCACCACGGACTACATCGGCTTGTTCACTTATGAAGCGGATGTCTTGCAATATATAAGTACTGAAGAGGGCAGGGCAAGACCAGCAGTTGCGGGGCAAGTCGGTGTCATGTACTATGACTACTTTGAGAAAGATCATTTGGGAAATGTACGCGTAGTCCTGACGGACCAGAAAGCACAAAATATTTATCCCGCGGCCACTCTTGAAGGAAGTCTAACCCAGGACGGTCAGCCGAACGCAATTTTCAATGAAAAGAATTACTACTCTATAAATTCATCGAACGTTGTCAATAACCCTACCGGAATGCCAACTTATACGAATAACAGCAACGGCATTGCGAACAACAATCCGAATAGTGTCGGTACAGATAACAGTCAAAAAGTATACAAATTGACTGGCACTTCTACGGCGCCGGCAACTGGCCTCAGCATAACGCTAAAAGTCATGAGCGGCGACGTGATTGATATTTTCGGAAAAAGTTATTGGACTCAATATAATACTACCCAAGGCAATCAGAATTTACCTCTAGATCAGATTTTAGCGGCAATGATTCTTACCCCTGATGCACTTGCGACTTCCCATGGTGCATCGGTCGCAGGGCTTACAACAGGGTCTAACGCGACGATGATCCCCTCGAGTTTCTTAACGCGAAGCATTCAAAACGGCGACACAAAGCCTATGGCATACATCAACTATCTATTGTTTGACGAACAATTTCAATATGTAACAGGAAGTTTTAGTAGGGTTGGTAGTTACGGGACCTTGAAAGATCATCATACCGAACTGCAAAATATTACCGTAACAAAAAACGGATACCTTTATGTTTATTGCAGCAACCAAAGCCCGGTAAATGTGTTTTTTGATAACCTGCAAATAGTGCAAACAAGGAGCCCATTAATTGAAGAAACACATTATTATCCGTTCGGCTTGACAATGGCTGGGATATCATCCGAGGCGCTGAACTTTGGAGAACCTAAAAACAAAGAAAAAACTTTTCAAGAGCAACGATTTGACGATGATTTCGGATTGAATTGGA
>DASQJI010000461.1:0-9863 GCA_035631175.1 Parafilimonas sp. | reverse complement strand
TTTTTTGAAACAATACCATTAGATTTTTTAAAACGGGGGCAATTGTTCCGGTTCGGTTTTTCAGGATATTTTAAATACTTCCGGTCAATTTCATTGCAAATATGCGCTTGTTCAGAAGGTAAAAAGTAAACATTCGGTTTTAAAAATATCCGCATGAGACAGGATGAGGCATTTTTGGACAGAAGCGTCAGGTAAACATACTAGCGCTTTGCAGGTAGAAAAACCTCTGCTATCATACACCGGGCGCTGCCACCTCCGTTGGTTTCGATCGTTCTTAGGTCGGAGTGCAGTACCTGGTTGTAAGCGCTCAGCTTTTGTTTCTGTTCCTCGCTGAGTGATTCGTATGCCTGTGTTGACATGACCAATATTTTTTGTCCGCCTTTATTTTCAAGTTGCAGCATGTTCCCCGCGAATTTGTTCATCTGGTCGAGTGAGATCGGTACGATTCCTTTGCCGCTTGCTGTGATGCTGTCTTCCACGTTTTGGCGCTCTTCTGTTTTCGTGATCGAATCCAGGCAGATCACGACGTATTTATCGGCAACGCACATCATCACATTTGTGTGATAGACCTGGTGGCCTGTTGCATCATGCGCCTCAAATACGCACGGCGTGTAATTCATCTTATTGCAGAAATCAGTGAGCACTTCAACATTTGTTCTTGGCGAAATGCATGCGTATGCAATCCTTTCGTCGCGATCTAAAACCATGCTTCCTGTTCCCTCAAGAAAAAGATCATCATTTTCGAACCTCGTGAGATCGATGATGTTGTTGATCGAGAAGTTTTGATTTATGATGTCCTTTACATGCTGCTTTCTTTCCGCACGCCTGCTTTCCGCATACATTGGGTATAAAACGACGGTGCCGTTTTCATGAAACGATATCCAGTTATTCGGAAAAATAGAGTCGGGCGTGTGCGGTTCAGGCGTATCATTTATCACCGAAACATTAATGTTGTTCTGGCGCAGCTTTTCAATAAACTCATCGAATTCCTTCAGTGCCTTATCCTGCGCCCCTTCTGCGCTGCCCGCCACCTGGAACAGATTATTCGCCGCGGTTTCTGCATTATAAGTGAAATGCACCGGGCGTATCATCAGGACATTGCTCGTGTTTTGCATGCAATAATTTTTAAACAAGTTGGTCGCGTAGCAGCGGCATGCTCATACAATGAGGGCCTCCACGCGCGCGCGAAAGTTCTGCGGACGGCAATAGTATTAATGTGTTCTCCAGGCTGTGCGGATCAAGGCCCTCGTCGAATTTTTTAAATAGCTCTGTTGTTGTTATTACATCAAATCCTGCCTTTCGAAAAGCGTTTGCAGTATGATCATTGCGATCGTAGCCGATCACTACCCCCTCTTTGAGCGCGACAACGTTACAGCTATCAGTCCATTGCTCGCGGTCGTCGTAAGGAAATTCATTACCACCGCTATAAATTATTTTCACATCCTCAGGCTGTATGCCGTAATCAACAACACTTATTTGTTTTATGAGTTCTTCAATACCCGCGGGTTTTTGTTGCACACTGTAATCTTTATCGCACCGGTAAGCTTCGCTTTCCGCTTTATAAAATTGAAGGATCTCGGGTTCTTCGATCGCGATCAGGTCAGGTTGGTGCATAAGGCTTCGCAGGTACGACTGCTTCACCTTGTTTTCAGTCGCAATGATGCTTTCAGAATATCGGCCATACAAAACCCACACATCGCGTTTTACCTGCGTGAATATGGTGTCGATATGCATTTGCGCACGGTTCTTGGCGATCTTCACCACTGAGATCCTCTCGATACCTAAAGCCTGTTTGGAAAAGATGGTATGTATGATCTCGTTGATGGCGTTCGATGACGTTCTTTCGCTGCATCCAACGATGAGGTGTTTTGGATGTATCATCATGATATCGCCGCCTTCGATGCTGATGAACCTTGCTTTCCGCTCACGTTCTTCATACAGGAAAAAATCACTGTCCTCAATAACTTCCATCACCTTCGAAGTGTCTTCTTTGAACAAAAAATACAGCGCAAGAAATTTCGTAATGAGCGATTCTCTTTTTCTCGAGGTGGTCGCCATGCGGCTTAACAGCACATGGTCCTTGATCATGATGCCAATGTCCCGCGTGAAAATAAAGTTTGGAACAGGCGGAAAAATGTACTGATCTTCTTTTGTGTCATTCGCGGATGCAGGCAATACTCCGCTGATAAGGATCTTTGCGAGCAACGCGGTATCGCTTACATTTTCGAGCTGCTGTTGAATTACAAAGCTGGACTCTTCATAAGAACAAACTGCCGATATAAGACTGAGTTTTACTTTTTCATCCTTCAGGATCTCGCCGAGCACTTGCTGCACCTCGAGTACATTCCCTGAGTCGAAGTATTCTTTTTTGCCGGGAATAAAACAATGTGCTCTCGATTTTTCATCGGGCAGGTTGCGGCACTGTTTCAGGTAATCGATTTTTTCCGGGTCGAGAAAATATAGAAGCAACTGAACATAGTGATTATATTCTTTTTGCATGCTTTTCAGATGTACGATATCATCGTACAAGTTGTCAGAAAAAGTGCCCGGAATTATTTTGCCGATGCCACCGTCCGGGCTATGAATAAGTATTTTTCTTAAAGTGCCGAGCTCAGATTCAACGTAATATGGTTTGCTGTCAGAATGCATAAAAATGTTTTAATCAAAAATGGGGAACGCAACCGGAAAAATGCGGCGAACTTAGTAGTCAGGTGATCCGCCTTCCGTTGCAGAGATGAGATTCAGAAAGATAGCAAGCAGTTGATCGTTTGAATTATGCTTCTTCATGCGAAGCGGGCAAGTTAAGCATTTTTGCTGCAATTCGTTCATCAAACCCGGACACGGATATTATTCGGAAGCGCATAAACAACTCTTGTTTGTACCAATTTTCATCACGTGTCTTTCGGATCACTTGTGCATGTTCATCTGCTTTATATGCAAACGCTACCATAGACGATTCGTCTTCCCAAATACTGAAAGTGGTTTGCTTAATGAACGGTACTTCGCCTAGTCCATAAGAGGCCAGGAGTCCCTTTGCATTATTCAATTTCTTTCCAACGAGCGGAGCGTGCCTCCAAAAATTTTTTAACCGGTTAACCCGGATCGTCGCACGTGTTAACACCGCCACTGGCGCAGTGCGCGGTATAATTTTCGCTCCGGAGGTAAATAATTGTTTTCCATCCCATAAACCATGGCCTGTCGTCGGTTCCATGACAAATTGCTTGAGATCGCAGTGAAAAAAGCGCAAGTATCCGCGAATGAACTTCGGCATTGTCGATTCATTACTCGTAAACAGCAACGCCCATTGCCGAAGATCGGGACGCATATCAAAACTTCCGGTGGCACTGCTGCCCATGAGCTTCCAGAACGTGATCTTCTTGTCAAACCACAATGGCAGGCGAAACACGGCCATCGACAGGAAACCAAAAATGCCGAGGTATTTAGGATAGCGTATGATAATAAGTGTCCACAACATTTGGATATCTCCGTTCTGTTTCTCATCGCGATGAAAGAAAAATTAGCGCGCAAAGTGCAAGTGCAATAAATATGACCAGTATCACCTTGTATTTTTCCCAACGCTCTTTTTTCTTCTGCCTGGTTGTCAAAGTTTCCATTCGTGTCTGCAGCCAATCGTACTGAACAAATAAGGGCTCAAGTAATTGTCTTATATCGTTGGTTTGAGTTGATGGAAGCCGTTCGCTGCAGACCACAATTGTTTCTAAGAACTGTTTGCTTAAAGCCGGATCTGTTTTTAATAACACGTCAACAGGCTCTGGCAATAATTGTTTGATAGAATAAAGCAATGCGTCGCTGTTGAACCGGTAAGGGTCAAGACCTGCGATCTGTTTTTTTAATTCCAGGCTTCGCAATAATAGCGTTTCGATCGGCTGCACAGGTCTTGAATATTCCTGCACAGCAGTATAATATCGTTGATAATTGTAATTTCTGCGGGTTTCGCTGTTCGACAATATCTTATATGCTTCCGCTACCTCGGAAAAAACAGCGGCGGCAAGCGCGTCGTGCGGATTACGGTCAGGATGATATTTCAACGCGAGCCGGCGGTAAGCATGCTTTATTTCGCCTGCGGACGCGTTAGGCCTGATTTTCAAAATCTTGTAATAATCTTTTGTCGACATTCAGAAAGCGAATGTAGTTTGAATCATATTTTATCGACGCAAAAAAAACCCCGCCAAAGACTTGACGGGGTAAACCTTAAAACCAATCCTCATTACATCAAAAACACATACTAAAAATTTCCTCGTTTTCAGAAGATATCTTTAAGATGTTTCCGGTTCTCGCAGGTTTAAACCGGAAATGTTAAAGGAGCATCAGCCGCTCCAGCCATTTCCTTAATTTTGAATTTCACCGCCTGCTTTGTATAAATTTTCCGGTGCGGCGGTGAGACAACGAGTGCAGCCTGGATGCATTTTGATCATTTATCCAATCAAATTAAAATTTGTTTTTTGCCTGCTATCGGCGGGCATTAAGAAATTAAGGAGGATTGATGCCATACTATTATAAATTGGGAACGACCCCACACAAACGTCACACACAGTTTCGGCGGCCGGATGGTTCGCTGTACTCTGAACAGTTGTTCAGCACCGAAGGTTTTAGCGACGATTATGCATTGCTGTATCATTGTCACCCACCCACCAGGATCGTTCAAACCGATGCAGCAACAGATGTTTCGCCGAAGATCGCAGAAGAAAAAATGCTGAAACATCGCAGCTTTGAAGGATTCAAATTAGTACCAGGCGGCGATTACCTTCAAAGCCGGAAAGCTGTTTTGGTAAACAACGATTGTCTGATCGTGCTGGCAGGTCCGCAAGCAGGAACTGAAAATTATTTTTATAAAAACGCCGATGCCGATGAAGTGATCTTTGTTCATGAAGGAAGCGGCACCCTGCATACCCAATATGGAGACCTGCCTTTCGGTTATGGCGATTACCTCGTCTTACCGCGCGGTACGATCCACCAAATTGAATTCAATGATGAGAAGAATAGATTGTTCATCGTGGAATCGCACCATCCAATTCGGTTTCCAAAAAAATATTTGAGCAAATACGGACAACTGATGGAGCATTCACCCTACTGCGAGCGAGACATACGGCCACCGCAGGATCTGAAAACTTTTGATGAGAAAGGCGATTTTCTTATCAAAACGAAAAAGCGCGGAATGCTTTACGGTATCCATTATGGTCATCATCCCTTTGATGTGGTGGGATGGGACGGTTGTTGTTATCCTTATGCCTTTTCAATTCATGATTTTGAACCCATAACCGGGCGTGTCCATCAACCGCCACCGGTGCATCAGACCTTTGAAACAAATGCTTTCGTGATTTGCAGCTTTGTGCCGCGTCTGTTCGATTATCATCCGCAAAGCATACCTGCTCCATACAACCACAGCAACATCGACAGCGATGAAGTGATCTATTATGTAGATGGCGACTTCATGAGCCGGAAAAATGTAACACGCGGCATGATAACGCTGCATCCTGCAGGCATTCCGCACGGACCGCACCCGGGTGCTGTCGAAAAAAGCATCGGCGCAAAAGAAACAAAGGAGTTGGCCGTGATGGTTGACACTTTCAGGCCGTTAATGCTTACGCAGGAAGCCCTCGATATCGAAAACCAGGATTACGTGATGAGTTGGGCGGAGTGAGGGGGCGGCAGGTTTCAGGTTACAAGTTGCAGGTTACCGGTTACCAGTTGCCGGCAGACCTGCAACTAATAATATTTTCCATTTGTAAGGTAATTTCTCACGTAATCGGTCACCCCTTCTTCAAGTGGCGTGAACGGTTCGCTGTATCCTGCATGTTTTAGTTTAAGCATTGCCGCTTCTGTAAAATATTGATACTTGTCTTTTATATCTGCAGGCATATCGATATAAACAATGTTCGGTTCTTTATCCAGTGCTGCAAAGGTGGCCGAGACAAGATCATTAAAAGTTCTGGCTTTTCCTGTGCCGAGATTATAGATCCCTGAAGAAAGTTGCCCATTACCCACCGGAGATTGTTCAGTAATCTTTTTGTTTTCGAATTCATTCATGATCCACCAGATCACACTGACAATATCTTTCACATAGATGAAGTCGCGTAATTGTTCGCCGTCTTTGAATTCCGGTTTATAACTTTTAAAAAGCCTTACGGTGCCCTCTTTTTGTATCTGGTTGAACGCATGAAATATGACGCTGGCCATTCGCTTCTTGTGGTATTCGTTAGGTCCGTAGACATTGAAAAATTTGAGGCCTGCCCAAAATGGCGGAGCATTTAGTTGTTGCACTGCCCACAGGTCAAATTCATTCTTACTGACGCCGTACGGATTCAAAGGCCTCAGGTCCGCAAGCAACGTGTTGTCATCATCATATCCCAGTTCACCGGCGCCATAAGTAGCAGCGGAAGACGCGTAAATTAACGGTATATCATTAGCTGTACAATAATTCCAAACGTCCTGTGAATATTCCACATTCAATTCACGATGTATGTTGTAATCGAACTCTGTGGTATCGGTGCGAGCGCCCAGGTGAATTACGAAATCAACTTTCGGCTTGTTCTCATCGAGCCATTCCAACAATAATTCCCGGTCAACTAAGTATTGGTATTTTTTTCGTTTCCAGTTCCTGTCTTTTTCAGAATGGATAAACTTATCAACGAGGATAAGGTTTGTTAATCCCTTTTCGTTCAGGTATTGTACCATGCAACTTCCAATAAAACCGGCAGCGCCCGTGATAATTATCGTAGAGTTTTCGTTCATGAATTTCCTTTTGTGACTATTGCTGACGTTAAATTCCTCTGCAAATAAAATGCGAAGACTGTTTTGCTTTCTTAATAATTCATTTAAAGCGTAAAGATATTACTGAAAATTTTTTGGGAAACCGGTTTTTTAGCTCTGCTTGATCGTACAACCTAAGAAAGGTTTTCATTCGTGACCATATTTCCAATAGCGTTATCATACAGGTTCTTCCAATCAGTAACTTGACCCCAGTTGTCACCGTTAACTGTAAGGTCGCCGTTCGTTACTTTACCAAGCACGGTGGTATCGATACCGGAAGATGCAGCCTTGCTTTTTAGTGCAGCAAGCTTATCGGCTGCAACGCTTATCAACACACGGCTTTGCGCCTCGCCAAGCCAAAACGCATCCCGCCGTGTCGTCTCTTCAACATCAATGGCGAAGCCCAGCTCACGGTTAAATGCACTTTCGAACAGCGCTACTATCAATCCGCCCTCACTGAGGTCATGGGCGCTGCTGACTAATTTTTCCCTGATGATCGAAGCGACAAATTTTTGCACCGCATATTCTTCATCAAGCTCAAAAGCCGGGGCCGGCGAGAATTCAACACCTTTGATCGCATGCAGGTATTCACTGCACCCAATATCATTTTTTTGCTGGCCGATAAGTACAATAGTATCGCCTGCCCTTTTGAAATCGAGTGTCATGCGGTTGTTGATGTCATCAAGCAAGCCCACCATACCGATCGTAGGAGTCGGATAAACAGGTCCATCCGGGTTTTGGTTGTAGAAACTCACGTTTCCACCGGTGACCGGCGTGTGAAATTTCCGGCATGCCTCACCCATTCCTTCGACGGCTTTTACAAACTGGTAGTACACTTCCGGATCGTAAGGATTTCCAAAATTGAGGCAGTTGGTTACTCCGATCGGTTCGCCGCCGCTGCACACGATGTTCCTTGCGGCTTCCGCCACGGCAATCATGGCGCCTTTGTAGGGGTCCGCAAAAACATAATGCCCATTGCAATCCGTTGTTACCGCAAGTGCTTTTCCCGTTCCCTTTGCGAGCACGATAGCCGCATCACCCGGAGCATTTGTGCTTGCATTGGCTGTTCCCACTGTACTATCGTATTGAATATAGATCCACCTTTTCGATGCTATGTTCGGCAACTGGATGATCTTCTCAGCAAGGGTTTTCACGTCTTTCTTATCGATGTCTTCAATATCATCCATCTTAAAAGCCTTCACCTGCTCTAAATATTTTGGCTCTTTATATTCTCTTGTATATTGAGGCGCGCCGCCTCCCAGTACAAGTTCTTTCGCCGGAATTTCAGCCTCCAATTTTCCATGCAAATAAAATTTCAGCAGCCCGTCAGTTGTTACTTCTCCAATTTGCGTGCACGGGAGATCCCACTTTTCAAAAACCTTGATCACTTCAGCCTCTCTGCCTTTTTCAGCGACTAGCAACATACGTTCCTGGCTTTCACTGAGCAGCAATTCCCAGGCATGCATATTTTGTTGGCGCGTCGGCACTTTGTCCAAATCAACGCGCATACCTACGCCGCCTTTTGCGCTCATCTCCGCCGTTGAACAGATGATTCCTGCGGCTCCCATATCCTGCATACCGACAACGGTGCCCGTGTCAATTACTTCAAGGCATGCTTCGAGTAATTTTTTTTCCTGGAACGGGTCGCCCACCTGCACAGCCGGGAGATCTTCAGCGCTTTCTTCCGTGATGTTGGCTGACGCGAATGACGCGCCGCCAATCCCATCTTTCCCCGTTGCGCTGCCTACAAAAAAGACTGGGTTGCCCAAACCTTTTGCAGTTGCGCTAACAGTCTTGTCGACCGTTACGATACCGACGCTCATGGCATTGACCAATGGGTTTGTAGAGTAACAATCTTCGAAGTAAGTCTCGCCAGCGACGGTAGGAACGCCAAAACAATTCCCGTAATGGCCGATGCCGTGCACAACACCCGCAAGTAACCTTCGCGTTTTGAGATCGGAAAGATTTCCAAATCGTAAGCTGTTGAGAGAAGCGATCGGCCTTGCGCCCATAGTGAAGATGTCTCTTTGGATTCCACCAACACCAGTTGCTGCTCCCTGGAAAGGTTCAATAGCCGACGGATGGTTATGGCTTTCTATTTTGAATACGACGCCCCAGCCGTTTCCAAGGTCCATGAGGCCGGCATTTTCTTCACCTGCAGCCACGAGCATCCTGCCGCCGGTGCGCGGTAATGTTTTTAACCACTTAATAGAATTTTTATAGCTGCAATGTTCGCTCCACATGGCGCTGAATGCGCAGAGCTCCGTGAAGTTTGGTGTGCGGCCGAGTTTTTCTTTTATCAGTTCAAATTCCTCTTCAGTTAACCTTAATTCTTCTGCGATCTTTGCGGTTACTTCCATCTATGTGATTTTGGAGACGCAAAAGTAGAGAGAGAATGCGAAGCAAGAAAGAGAAGTTGCTAATAGCAGTGAATAAACTACGCTAGCCTTTAGGATTTTGAAAGATGATCTGGATCGTTCCGCTTTGAGGTGTATCGCCCTTGTTGAATTTTAATTGGTAAGCGCGTTTAACGGCGATCGCATTTAGATCAGCGAAGGGACTTCCCGGCTTGACGCGGGCGCTGGTCACACTTCCGTTCTCATCAACTGTAACATCAACGGAAACTTTTCCGCCGTACTTGTATGCATCCTGGAAATGCGCAGAGCTCGAAATACGCCGGCCCTGCAATCCATTTGTGATGCTGATTCCTGCGGTCCCTGTTCCGCCGTTGCCTGTATAACTATCACTATTTGGATTTCCATTCGGCTTTCCCTGGTCGCCGTTCCCTCCGGCGATGCCCTGGTTGCGCGAATTGTTATAAGTGTCTGCGTTGTTCCCTCCACTGCCTGCACTGGTGCCCCCCGCATAAACTGCTTTCGGTTTTGGCGGCGTCGGCGTGGGATTTACTACTGTTTGTGTGCTTACTTTTTTATTATCGTTGTTTTCGACGGCTACCTGTTTTTTCACCTGAGGTTTTGGTGATGTAACGATCGGAGTCGCATCTGCTTCGTCATTTTCCGCAACCTCAGGCTGGGTCTCTGCCTGCGCCGGAACGGTCGGTGGGGGATTGAAGTTTGTTTGCTGCTCCTGCG
>DASQJI010000460.1:0-2261 GCA_035631175.1 Parafilimonas sp. | reverse complement strand
CTAACTGATCATGTATTAATTGTATCGCCTGCTGCGTTGGCTGAAGTCCGCCGGCGGCAGAGAAGATCATGAGTCCCGCGAAAAGAATGGTCGAGATCCAATAGGTGATGTTGGATGCTTTGCTTGTCATAGTTATGTTTTAAATAACGACAGTGTGCTGCCGGTGAACTACCACTTTGTGTAAGGATTCTTCATCAGCATAGCATTGTAGTATCTCTCATCTCCTGTAACTTCTGTTCCAAGCCATGCCGGTTTCTCAAACTGGTCATCTTCACCTTTCAATTCAATTTCAGCCACAATAAGGCCTTCGTTCTCGCCGTGAAACTCATCTACTTCAACCGTGTGATCACCCGCCTTCACTTCATAGCGTGTTTTATCGATGACGCCAGGCTCACAGATCTTCAGTAGTTCTGTCGCGTCGTCCAGCGACATTTCTTTTTCCCATTCGAAACGTGATGCGCCGGATGCATCACCAATACCTTTTATTGTAATAAATCCTTTTTCGCCCTTGATCCTTATTCGCACAGTTCTTTCCGGCACCGAGGATAAATAGCCTTGTGTGATGCGCGTTTGCTTTGCGGCAGCAGCCTTGAATTGTTCTGATGTTACCAGGAACTTTCTTTCTATCTCTCGTGGCATATGCAAAAAGTTTGGTTAGTTCGCCAATGGTTTATCGATCATCCCGATCACTCTTTTAATGGCCTGAAGATAATTGATATTCTCAACTCCCTCCAGCCCGATGGCCTTAATAGTTTGTTTGATCAACTCCACATCCGTTGATTCAAGGTTGATGGTTTGCACGTTCGCGCCGTTGATGAACACAATACCTGTCTCACAGATGACATCATTGACCAAATACCCGGAGCGTTGCTTATGCACGCGCACCGCCTGCAGATCCGGATGCTCATGTATTATCGACATAAATTCGTCATAGCCGTATTGCACTTGTGAAAGCTGCGGCATTCTGACCTGAAAAGCAGGGAATACTTGGTTCTTCAAAATGTCGACAGCCATTGGAAATTCTCCTTTCATAAGTGGATTCCATTGTTCGAGGCCATCCACAGTTTGCACGAGCGTCTTGATATCCATTTTGCCATCGCGGATCTTCGTGTTGTTTACATCGTTGGTGCGCGACATGATATATATCTCATCACTGTGGCGCTCCCAAAATTTCTCCGGTACCGGCATTGACAAACGAGCCATGCGTTTTGCCGCGGCGTCGAAGGTCTGACCGAATGAACGGAACTCGAACCGCGGCTTTGATGCTTCGCCCATTTTTGCTTCTCCATTGCTCATATGTAACAGAGTTTGATCTCCAGGTTAAAGTTACCTGATTTGCATTTTCATTAAACACAAATGTTCACAGACGTAAAGAGAGTAGAATACTGTTTTCGTAAGCAATAGCAAAACGCAAAAGTTCTTTTTATTCTCCTAACCATTCTTTAAACGCTGATGCTTTATCTCGGCTGATCACGACAGGTTCTTCAGTCGGCAGATTGATCTCTACTTTTAATTTTCCGTTAAACCAGGGATGAACTACGTTGATCGCATGGTGTGCAAGAATATGCTGGCGATTGGCGCGAAAAAACTTTTTCGGGTCAAGTGATCCTTCTATTTCGTCGAGCGTTTGATCGACGATATATTTTTGTTTGGTCTTTGTAAGAAGATAATTGAGTGATTTGTTCGTGAAGAACATCCCAACGTCATCCATAGGAATGGAGATCATTTTCTGGCCTGCTTTTACTAAAATTCTTTCACGATACGTTGATGTTTTCATGCGCCGCATTTCGTCAAGCACGTTTTGAATACCGGGCTGTTCGCCGGATTCGCGGAGATTTTTTAGTTTGTCGAGCGCTCTTTTCAAATCGGTTTCCTTCACAGGTTTTAAAAGATAGTCAATGCTGCTTACTTTGAAAGCTTTCAGCGCGTACTCATCGTAAGCAGTCGTGAAGATCACGGGACTTTTCACCTCCATCTTTTCAAATATCTCGAAGCTTTGTCCGTCTGCAAGTTCAATATCCATCAGGATCAGGTCCGGTTTATCATGAGTGGATAACCACGCAATTGTTGCAGATATGCTGTTGGTGCTTCCGGCAATTTGCGCAGCCGGTTCAACGTCGGCGAGAAGTTTCACCAGGTGTTTTACGAGCAACAATTCATCTTCCACTATGAGTATGCGCATAGTTTCCTGTTTTTATAAGGGGAATAATAACCCGGAACTGTTCTGCGGTTTCCTGAACGTCGATATTGCCCTGTTTTAA
>DASQJI010000459.1:0-2363 GCA_035631175.1 Parafilimonas sp. | reverse complement strand
ACCATATTCATAAGCTTTTGCCTGGCTGCCCATCTTGCCGTTTGGCTTAGCCCACAATCCGGTGCAACGGATAATTTTTCTGCAGGTACATACTTTAAACACCGCTCTATTCTCTTCGCAACATCATCCGGCGATTCGATGTAATAGTTCTTAACATCCACGATCCCGACTGAGACATCCATCTTTTCTGCGAATGGTTGCAGCAATTCAATCTCTGCGAATTCGCGGTTGGCCATCTCGACGTGAATTTCGTCGACGGTGAGATCGAGAAAATCCGGAAGCATCGGCAGAATGCTGCGGTAACCGACGGGCCGGCCCTTAAAATTTCCAAAACACATATGCGTCGATAACCTGCACTTCCCAACAACCGGTTTCACGGTTCGATTGAAGATATCGACAAATCGTTTCGTGTCTTCTTTATATGCATAGCAGCTCATCGAAGGTTCGTCAACCGTTATTTCGGTGCAGCCTGCAGTAACAAGCTCCTCTAATTCTGTTCGAATGAGAGGAAGCAATGCTTCGGTGATCGCATAACGATCTTTATATCTTTCGTTCGGCAATAATCTTCCGCTTAACGTGTACGGTCCCGGAACACTCGCTTTAAGAACGGGTCCTTGCGGCGCCAACTTTTTTAGTCGCAAAAATTCTTTTACCGCACCTAAACCATTAGGCGCTATCAATTCATCAATGATGTCATGCTTGCCTCGCTGATCATGAGCAGCCGGGCCAAATTTTCGTGTCTCTGTTTCGTTTGCACGAATGCCCTTTATATAACCGTAAAACGAGAGATTAAAGTCGAGCCGCGTTTGTTCGCCATCGGTGATCACATCAAGGCCGGCGGTTATTTGGTCATGTATCGCAGCAATGACTGCGTCTTCAATCATTTCCTCAATATCGGCTGCACCGAAACTGTTCAGATTTTGTGTTGCAAATTCAAGCCATCCCGGGAAAGGATAACTGCCGACCACTGTTGTGCGAATAGGAATAGGCTGCATTTGTTGTAATATGATTTCGACAATTAAAAGTAAGAAGCGAAAGCGGTAAAAGAGAGGAAAGTCAGAAGAGTCAGGAAAGTCCGAAAGATCCAACCAGTCTTGTCCTTACTCTTTCGTTTCTGTCCCAACATCTATGAACAACGCGGCCAAACGGTGCGCATGTTCATCGTAAGCGCTTTCAAACAATTTCTTCGCCTGTTCGTCTCCAACGATGGCAGATGCCGTAAGAACCTTCGGCGGTTTTCCTGCTTGCGTTAATAATCGTGCTACTTCGGCTTTAATGCTGTTCACAATAATTACTCCGCCGACGGTTGAACCCGGAGATACCGGCGTGGCTAATCCATCAATTCCGATCATTGAATCTCCTGCGGGTGCGCCGCTGTCTAAAACGAGGTCTGCAAAATCAGAAAGTTTTTTTCCATCGCTTCGCTTGCTCGTGCTTGTTTCCAAATGAGCTTTCGTTACAATTGCAACTACTTTGATATTTTTCTTTTGGAACAATTCAGACATTTCAATTGGAACAATATTGCAACCACTCGAAGAAATGATAAGCGCGGTATCTTTCCCATCCAAACTAAAGTTGCGGAGAATTCTTTCGGCCAGGCCCGAAACATTTTCCAGAAACATCGCCTGCCGCTGACCGTTTGCACCAACAACATTGTTGTGATAAGTGAGCGATAGCTCAACAATGGGGTTAAATCCCGGAAAGGATCCATAACGCGGCCACATTTCTTCTACCATAATCCTGCTGTGTCCGGAGCCGAACATGTGCACCACCCTTCCTGTCAAAATACTTTCCGCGAACCATTTGGCTGCGGTAGACATTTGTTGATGCTGCGCTTTGATCGTTTCTATTATTGCCTCGCACTTGCTCAAATATGTATGTATAACATCCATTCAAAAAAATTTTCGCGTGAGGTTAGATGGTTATTAGCGGTTGGCGGCTTGCGCCATCGCAAAACAGGCGGCGCCGATCGCTCCTGCCATATCTCCAAAATGTGCTTTCAGTATCAAACAACTGCTCCCTCCAGGTCGCCACTCGTACACCGATAAAAAATTTGCGAGCGGTTGAAAGAGGTCATCGCCCGCCTCCGTAATACCGCCAGCCATAACCACACATTCAGGCGATAGAATATTGATCACGGAAGCGATCCCGATCGCCAATTTTCTAACAGACGAAAGCCAAACCCATCTTGCAAAATCATCGCCACGCTTGTACGCTTCGAGTAACGCGTGCGTGTCATTAAATTTTCCGAGCGATCGTTTTTGAATAGTACAGTTGCCAATTGCATCTTCGAGGCTCCCGGGCATCCCCGTTACATCAGGATCATCTTCATGGTTGATCACGGTGTGGCCGATATGTCCTGC
>DASQJI010000458.1:0-1623 GCA_035631175.1 Parafilimonas sp. | reverse complement strand
CGTCGAAGGAAACCTCGTTGATATCAAAGGGAAAACAATACAAACTGCCAGAATTTTCGTTCAAGGTGACCATATCTACCGTGTCCAGATAATTTCAGAAAAACGCAGTGAGCGACTGCCGTTTATCATGCCCGGATTCATCGATGCCCATGTGCACATTGAAAGCAGCATGCTCGTACCCTCTGAATTTGCGCGGCTTGCTGTTGTACACGGCACCGTGGCAACAGTTAGCGACCCGCACGAGATCGCGAATGTGATGGGTGTGGATGGTGTGGAATATATGATCGAAAACAGCAAGCAGGTGAATTTCAAATTTTATTTCGGCGCGCCGAGCTGCGTTCCGGCGACTGTTTTCGAAACGGCAGGGGGAGCGCTCGACAGCACCGCTGTAGGGTTGCTGCTGGAAAAACCCGAGATACATTATTTAAGTGAGATGATGAATTTCCCCGGCGTATTGATGAAGGATGAAGAGGTGATAAAAAAAATTGCGCTTGCAAAAAATTTTGGCAAACCTGTCGACGGGCACGCGCCCGGCCTCCGCGGGGAGCAAGCAAGGCAATACACTCAAGCTGGTATATCGACTGATCATGAATGTTTCACAAAAGAGGAAGCGCTGGATAAATTGCAATATGGAATGAAGATCATCATTCGTGAAGGAAGCGCTGCCAGGAATTTCGAAGCATTGATCGACCTGCTCAACGATTACCCGGACAAAATAATGTTTTGCAGCGATGATAAGCACCCGGACAGTTTGGTGGACGGCCATATCAATGAACTATGCGCGAGAGCGGTTGCAAAAAATATTGATATTTTCAACGTGCTGCAAGCTGCGTGCATAAATCCTGTTGAACATTATAAACTCAACGTGGGACTCCTGAAAGAAAAAGACGCCGCCGACTTTATCATCGTAGAGGATTTGAAAAAATTCAATGTTCTTCAAACCTACATCAACGGTGAATTGGTGGCCGACAATGGAAAAACTTTGATCAAATCGATACCGGTCGACATCATAAATAATTTTTCAGCATTGGAAATAACAGCAAACGAATTAAGAGTTAAGCAAAGCGACTACCCGCTCGTCGATGGAAAAATGCCGGTGATTGAAGCATTGGACGGCCAACTCATCACAAATAAAATATTTACCGCGCCCGTCTTCGAGAACGATCAGCTTCTTTCCGATCCTGCAAACGATATTTTAAAGATCGTGGTTGTTAACCGGTATTCAGATGCGCCTGTTGCAAAAGCATTCATAAAGAATTTTGGGTTGAAAAAAGGAGCCATCGCTTCATCGGTGGCGCACGATAGTCACAACGTGGTCGCCGTTGGTGTGGATGATGAGAATATCACGAGAGCTGCGAACCTTGTTATTAAAGAAACCGGCGGTGTGAGTTGTGTTGATGGCGAAACCGAAAAAATTCTTCCATTGCCGGTTGCCGGTTTAATGAGTGCTGATGATGGCTACAGGGTCGCTGAGTCTTACACCGACATTGACAAGATGGCCAAGGCCCTTGGGTCGAAATTATTAGCACCCTTTATGACGCTCAGTTTTATGGCGCTGTTGGTGATCCCGCATTTAAAGCTTAGCGACAAAGGCTTGTTCGATGGAGATGAGTTTAGGTTGAT
>DASQJI010000457.1:0-5320 GCA_035631175.1 Parafilimonas sp. | reverse complement strand
AAAGACCCTTCATTGCAAAAATTGTTTGGCGACATAAGCGTGGCCATTAATAATGTGCGTTATCGTAATGAACAGGAATACCAGTTTTTTGCAAACCCGGTGAAACCGTTTATACTGCAGCATTACGATTTTAAGTGGGTTGATAATGTAAGAAAGCTGAGCCCAAATTCCAAGTACCTGGACCTCTTAAATCTCTACAACAAAACGGACACAATCATAAAAGCAAACATTTTAAACCTGCCCACGTTTAAAAGGGACGAAGCAACGAACATGATCATGTTTTACAAAACCATGCTCACGTCAAGCAGGACGCTGCAGATGAATGATTATATAAAAGCCAACGCAAAGATTTTAGAAGTATTGCGAAAAGACTACGATCTGAAAAATGAATGAAGACGAGAGAACAGAAATAAACCGGGAAGACCGGAAACCGGAAGATACAGGACGAGTTCACAAAAAGGCCCAACTCGTCAATGATGAAACGTCAAACGTGAATGAAAAAGCACATGAGAGATCATACATCACCACATCAGACAAACCAAACATGGAAGTACATCATCCGCATCACGTAACGCACAAAAAAAAATGGACAGAATACCTGCTTGAATTTTCTATGCTTTTCCTTGCCGTATTTCTTGGCTTTGTCGCAGAAAACTTAAGGGAGCGCCAGGTTGAAAATAGACGTGAAGTTGAGTACATAAGGTCGTTAACAGCAGACCTGGATGATGATGTCCATAACCTCGACAGCATGATAGCGTTTGAGGAAACGGGCCTTCAACAATTAGATACGCTGATAGATTTATTAGATAACCCTTCACTCGCAAAACAAAACGGAGATGAAATATACTATGTGGCAAGAGAAGGGCCCCGGGAATACCCGTTCCCTGTTAATAGCCGTACATTGGACCAGTTGAAAAGTTCCGGTGGCTTTTTGCTGATAAGAAACGTTGGAGCTTCAAACCAGGTGATAAATTATTACAATCACTATTCTCCCATAAAGTTGCTCGAAGACAATTATCGTCTTGAGTTTGATGACTACAAGCGTGTAGCTGCGAAAATTTTTGACCCTGCCATATTAAGACGGCAGGAAAACGGTGTAAGCGATATCATGCGAAGTAATGATAATCCTTCTCTTTTAAATTACGACGCGAACTTGCTAAAGGAATTGGGGTTTCATACAGTGCAAATGAGTGGATCACGACGTTCAAAACTACGCATGCTGCGGGTGCAGAAAGCTGAAGCCGTTCAATTAAAATCATACTTGGGAGAGGAATATAATTTGAAAAATGAATGAAAAAGAAAGGATAATCAGATCGTCAATGCTGTATAATGAACAAGAGAAATAAACTCTTGCTGAGTCAACGAAAATTCAAGGGAATATTTTTTAGAATTCCTCGCGATATTTTCTTATAACAGTCGGCTTTTTCCCTGAACATATCAACGAAAAAATTCTAAACAATAAAATGAAACTTGATTATAGGGAATCGCTCGTAACGGGGATAAGGCAACAAGGCCAATAGAATTTATTAGTTGAAAAGATAATTTGGAATAAAGGCTCACAGAGCAAAACATGAGAAAATTAGTTTTTGTTATATTGTTTTTTGGAAGCATCACCGCTCTCGCACAGAGTAATTATGTTGACAGCCTAAAAGCGAAGTTGTCCACAGCAACAAGGTCCCTTGACAGTTTTAGTATCATCGTTAAAATTTCCGAATTCAACTTTGTGCTAGGCGGAGGCGAGGCCGATAAGACCACAATCATACGCCTTCTTTCCATTGCACAAAAACTTAAAAATGATTCGCTGCTTGCCATCAGCTATAACTGGATCGGATCTTATTTCGCCTTTACTAAAGGAGATAATACTGCAGCTCTCGAATATTATTTTAAAGCGCTGCCGTTAGCTCAAAAAGCAAAAGATAGGCGACGCGTAAGCTCTCTCTATTTTGATATAGCGCTGGTATATTTCACACTTCAGAACAGGGAAGAGGCTGTAAAAAATTTACGCAGGGGCAAAGAAAATCTGCCCGACCCGTCGTCGCCCATGCATTTGTTTATGCTGATGCAATATCAACGCGGCATGTCGCAGTATTATATTCTTTGCCATCAAAATGATTCTGCCCTGAACTACACACAACAATTATCTGCGACAAGCCTTAAACTAAAAAGTCTTTCATTTCAATACGGTGCGCTTTACCTGGGTAGTTCTGTTTATACACAAATGGGCGATAAGGATATGGCAGACGTTTACTTTAAAAAAGCGGTTGCTATGACGCCATTAATTACAAGCAGCGCCAGCAGGCTTAACTTTTACGAGATCTATATTCCTTTTTTGTTTGACAATGGTAACATACATGAAGCGCACAACCAGGCAAGCCAGCTAATGGAATTAGGCTTGAGGGACAATAATAATAATATAAAACTTTCGGCTGCCGGATTTTTGCGCCAGGCATTTGATTCGCTTCATAATATAGACAGCGCCTATTATTATGCGAAGATGAAGGATGCACTAAACGACTCTATTTTTAGTCAGAATAATATTAATAAAATACAGGCAATGGAATTTAATGAGCAGCTCCGCCTTATGGAAGGCAATGCGAGGAAGGCCGAAGAAGCGGTGCACCGCAAACAAAACATTCAGTATGCATTAATCAGCTTAGGCATCATCATCTTTATTACATTGTTTTTATTATTAAGCAGAACTATTATTGTAAATGAAAGGCTGATCTCATTCTTTGTTATTTTAGGTTTGCTGGTTGTGTTTGAATTTATCAACCTGCTTATTCATCCCTGGCTTGCTTCTTTTACAAATGAATCACCGGTCTTGATGTTGTTAGCATTGGTCGTTATAGCGGCATTGCTTATTCCCTTACATCATCGTTTGGAACAGTGGATCAAAGAAAAAGTTATCAGGAAAAATAAAGCCATCCGGTTGGCAGCGGCTAAAAGAACAATTGAAATGTTGGAAAAGAATGCTGCGAATGTTTAAAGACCAACACGGCCTGTATTCCCTATCTAAAAAAAGCACAAGCTTGGACCAGGCTTAATTCTCCACTATCACTGCATCCGAATTCAACATTTAGTGACTTCAAACACGGCCGGTTAATAATAGTATTTTTAGCGTATTTTAGTTTAGTAACAATACATAAATTGCTGATCAGAATTGCAAAATATGAAAGCACCTACCATTCCGGACATGAAAGTTGTTCCCGAGTTTCAAGCTGTTCCTGATGATCAACTGCAATGGCTCATTAACCAGGGGGAAACTGCAGATGTAGAGAAAGGAGATCTTTTGTTTAATGTCGGTGCGCCTGTTGATACGTGCTTTATTGTATTAGCTGGTAAAATGCGTATATGCGCCGTGCAATCAGGCACCGAAAAAGAATTGCGCATTCTTCATCCGGGGCAGGCAACCGGCTACCTCCCCTATTCAAGAGCCACTGTTACGCCCGTATTTTGCGAAGCCTTAGAAAAAACATGGGTGTTCAGATGCACGGCTGCTAAACTTAAGACAGGCACCGGAGATCACTACCAATTGTATGAAGCGATGGTGCACATGATGCTCAGCCGGGTGCGTGAATTCACTTCCATTCAACAACAAAACGAAAAAATGTTTGCGCTCGGCAAACTTTCTGCAGGTCTTGCGCATGAGCTAAATAATCCTGCCGCTGCAATATCCCGTGCGGCTGCGTTACTGGAAGAACAGGTAAGCCAGTTGCGGACGTTATTCAAAAAAATATCTGGTTTAAACATTGAGCACGAAAAGATTGAAAAGATCAGCGGTCTTATCAACGATAAACTAAACGTTCCTTCCGCATCATTGACCATGATGCAAAAAGCGTCGCGTGAAGACGAGATCAACAAGTGGCTTTCGGACAACAATATTAAAGATGACGATGTTGAAGGGTTGGTGGAACGCGGTTTTACAACTGAAGAACTGGAAGTTTTCAAAGCTTGCTCATCCACGCAGGAACTCCCTGTATTGCTTGAGTGGATCAACAACGTCTTGGTTACAAATAAACTGACCGACGATATCCGCACGTCCTCGGAGCGCATATCTGATCTTGTGGGCGCGGTGAAGAATTTTACGTTCATGGACAAAGATGCCAACAGGCAAATGGTGGATATTCATAATGGCATACGCAACACATTGATCATGCTGAACTATAAATTAAAAAAGGCAAATATTAATGTGATTGAAAACTATGATCAGTCCATGCCGAGAATTTATGCGCTTCCCGGAGCACTGAACCAGGTTTGGACAAACATCATTGACAATGCTATTGATGCAATGGAGGTAAACAATAAAGGAAACCTGGAGATAACCACAAATCACGATGCGAGATTTGTGAAAGTGTATATTAAAGACGATGGCCCCGGAATTCCAAAAGAGAGCCAACAAAATATTTTTGCGCCTTTTTTTACGACAAAGGAAATGGGCAAAGGGTCAGGCCTCGGCCTTGATGTCGTTAGCCGGATCATGATACAGCATAACGGTGCTGTAACCGTTAATTCGGAGCCGGGTGCAACCCAATTTGAAATTTGTCTTCCCATTTAATTTAGTGAATGCAATAATATGGATCAGCCAATAATATTTGTTGTTGACGATGATGTGCAGGTCTTGCGCGCTATCACGAGAGACCTGAAAAATAAATTCAGGCACGATTACCGTATTCTCAGCACTTCGTCACCAAAAGAGATTTTAGACAGCCTGCTTGAACTGAAGAACAAAGGAGAAACAGTGGCCATGTTCATCTCAGACCAGCGAATGCCCGGGATAGAAGGCGTCGATTTTTTGGCGCAGGCAATGGAGTTTTATAATGATGCAAAGAAGGTTTTGCTTACTGCTTATTCTGATACGGATGCAGCTATAAAAGCCATCAACACCGTAAAGCTCGATTACTACCTTACAAAACCATGGGACCCTCCGGAAGAGAAACTATACCCAATCGTTGAAGATTTGCTTGACGATTGGCAAAATGATTTTCAACCGGAATTCAAGGGTATTAAAGTGACCGGTTATCAATTCTCACCGGGCAGTCATTCAGTAAAGGAATTCTTAGCGGGCAACCTGATCCCTTATCAGTGGCTCGATGCCACGAGCGATGATGGCCGGCAATTAATCGAGCTAAATAATTTAGAAGCGAAAGACCTCCCCGCGATCTTTTTTGAAGATGGAACTATGTTGCTTAATCCGCAGATAATTGACCTGGCAAAACGCATTGGCTTAAAACCCGAAGTAAAAAATGAAGTGTATGATGTTGTGATCATCGGTGCTGGTCCGGCTGGTTTAGCAGCTTCTGTATATGGTTCATCGGAAGGT
>DASQJI010000456.1:0-1796 GCA_035631175.1 Parafilimonas sp. | reverse complement strand
CAGAGTTGCCGTATGAAAGGCATCTCACGACAATGAGTCATTTTCATCAATGCGCGCAGTGCCTGGATGAATACCGTGATGCAAACGATCGCCGGTATTTTTCACAAACGAATTCGTGCGCAAGTTGCGGAGTTCACTTGTCATTGCATTCCAGGCTAAACGGAGATGTAGTTACTGACAACAAGACGATGCTTGCTTCATTACTACTGGCATTTGCCAGTGGTGAGACGATTGCAGTGAAAGGGATCGGTGGTTTTCTATTGATGTGCGATGCCTCAAATAAGAATGCGATCGACACGCTTCGTAAAAGAAAACACCGTCCTCGAAAACCGTTTGCGGTGTTGTTTCCGGATGCACAACAAGTGAAAACCTGCGCCTATGCAAATGCAGCAGCTTTAAAAATGTTACAAGGTGAAACTTCACCGATCGTGCTTCTGCAGGCAAAACAAAAGTGTTTTGAAGAATTAGACATGCATGGGATCGCGCCTGGATTGTCAACGATCGGTGTAATGTTGCCGTATGCGCCTTTGCTGGAATGGATCATTACAAAATGGCAAAAGCCATTGGTTGCGACGAGTGGTAATTTAAGCGGCTCCTCAATTGTTTTTCAGTCAGCAAAAAAAGAT
Organism: Parafilimonas sp.; assembly: GCA_035631175.1. Classification (GTDB taxonomy): domain Bacteria; phylum Bacteroidota; class Bacteroidia; order Chitinophagales; family Chitinophagaceae; genus Parafilimonas. The sequence continues at coordinate 1,170 of DASQJI010000456.1, read as the reverse complement.
GAGTTGTTTCAATTTGCTGATCACATTCTTGACCATGACCGTGACATCCTGGTCCCGCAGGATGACAGTGTTGTCCGATTTGCTGAAAGGAGCGGACAACAGATCATGCTACGTCGCTCAAGGGGGTTGGCTCCTGCAATGATTCTTCAATCAGCAAAAACAAAAACTGGCGAAACGATATTTGCTGCAGGCGCCATGCTGAAGAGCGCGTTCGCGATTCAAGACAACAATCAAATTTATTTATCGCAATTTTTAGGGAATCTCGATAGTTATGATACGCAGGAAAATTACAGGCATACATTCGAGCATTTTCAGCAGTTATTAAAAGCGCGTCCGGAAATAATTCTCGCTGACTTGCACCCCGATTATCCCTCAACCCGCTTTGCGGAAGAATATGCTGAGCGATGGAAGGCGCCATTAAAAAGAATACAACATCATGAAGCACATTTTGCAGCGATACTTGGGGAACACAATTTATTTCCGAATAGAGATAAAATACTTGGCGTGATATGGGATGGAACCGGCCTGGGAACCGACGGAAATATTTGGGGCGGGGAATTCTTTATTTATGAAAACGGAACAATGCGGCGGGCTTATCACCTGGAGTCATTTCCGAATGTCGCGGGTGATAAAATGGCAAACGAGCCCAGGTTGGCCGCGTCTGCAATTTTCAATGGAGTCGAAGCCGCAGATACAATTCTTAGCGAAAAATTTTCAAAACAGGAATCAGAATACTACGCGAAAGTGATCGGCCACGAACATTTGAGAAATACAAGTGCCGGCAGATATTTCGATGCTGTTGCCTCTGTGCTCGGCCTTGTGGACATAAATAGTTATGAAGGTGAAGCGGCATTAATGCTGGAGCAATCAGCATACAATTATTTCTGCAACGATCAACTGATGAACGCGCATTATTTTACCGATGAGATCAGCAGTCCTTCAATCCCGATGAAAAATGTGAAACAGCGAATCATTGAAGACATTGTCGCCGGACGAAATATCGGAGAGATATCTGCCGCATTTCACAACACGCTGGCGATGATCATTTCCAAAGTGGCGATCAAAGAAAGGGTAAGAAAGGTCGCTTTTAGCGGAGGCGTTTTCCAGAATGCTCTATTGGTGGATTTAGTAAATTTACAATTATCGAAGAGTTTCGAATTATACTTTCAT
>DASQJI010000455.1:0-1568 GCA_035631175.1 Parafilimonas sp. | reverse complement strand
AGATCCATCGCCGGGTGTGATCATGATCACTGCATACGGCGACAAAGAAAATTATGATCGCTGCAAAAGTTTAGGAGCAGACGATCTGTTGCCAAAACCCGTGGACTTTAAGTTGCTGAAAGAACTCATTGCTGAGCGGGTTGCTAATTATAATATGTCGTAACTATTGTCGAATTCATTCTGCCTACTAGTGGTTAACCGCAAATTTTCGGCTCTTAGATAGCAGCACGTTTTTCGTTGCGAAACCAACTATTGCAACGAATCCCCAAAGCACAGCAGCCCATGCTATATACCAGTTCATGCGTTCTGCTCCTGTTATTGCAACCGGCATGGACACTATCCAAAATGCATCAAGACTTGCATGCATTAATACGCCTATTAATAAACTTCCGGTATGTTCATATACCCACGCCATCAGTATTCTAAAAGGTGGTAGAAAGGAAAAAAGCATTACGGACAAGTATAACGGCAGTGGAACTGCCCCGGCTGCTTCATCACTTCCGATAAAATTCGAAAGCAGATGCCATAGCCCCCACATGATACCCAGGTTAAGACCGGATGCGATAAGATGGTGATTCAACCGTAGTCTTGGTGTTGCGAATCCTGTCCATCCAACCTCTTCGACAAAGCCATTAAAAAGTCCAAGGCCAAGAACAAACAGCAGAAAGATAATCTTATTATCGCCCGGTAAACCAAATGCCAGGGCAACCGGATTATTACCGGAACTGAATATACCAGGCATGAATGCTGGCGAGCTTAAGGTTAGAGCAAACAGTGCTACAAACACAGAAACCGGGGCCGCTAAAAGAACGACTGCATACCATTTCGCAGGCACACGCCATTTGAACAACCGGGAACGCAATTCGCGATAACCTTTCTTTCCATTGTATAAGCCGGTAAGAAGGAGGGATGCAAACATGGGGCCGGCTACTGTTATAAAGTATAATGGCAAAAAAGGAAGATCGCTTTTCCTTGAACTGATCTGGCCAGGACCGCCTGAAGCCACCACCACTCCGCCCCAGGAAATAAGAAATGTGACAAAGTAATAAGTTAACAGTGGATGCTTTTTAAACAACATCATCATCGTGATTTTTGAATGGGAGTACCTTCAAACATCAATTCCTTTGCATAAAACAAAATTGATTTAAAACGCTGAGTCAAGTGATGATGATGCGCACGAAAACATATGACTTACATCAGCCAACTCTCTTTGTTTCATTAGTGCAGCATTGTAAAGTCCATTTTTACTTGAAGCGCGATTACACATTTCATCGGTAGGAGAAAGTTACAGCAGTAAGCCGGCATGTAAAGAAAAGTCTGCACGACGCAGACTTTTTAGTGATCCGGACAGCATTCAAACCAATGACCCTCCCGATTAGAAATCGGGATGCTCTATTCAGCTGTTTGTATTAAAGATTCAATAACCTTTCTGCTTTTCATTTTTTTAATATAGTACTCTCTCTGCCTTGCTTCTCTGATTCCTTCAAATTGTTTTCTGTACACCAGTGTCCACGGCATTCCTGTAGCAGTAAACTTTTCTTTTCCGCGGTTGTGTTCTTTCACCCTTC
>DASQJI010000454.1:0-6677 GCA_035631175.1 Parafilimonas sp. | reverse complement strand
GTCTTTGTAGTTAAAGATCATTCTGCCAAAAAAGGATTCTAGTTCAGATATGGGATCCAGGTAGGAAGCAATATTGCGGCTGCCCTGATCAGAATACTGGATATAATTTGTATAGTCTATCCCATAATTCCCAAACCCGTTGCCGGCGCCGTTCGCGCTTAAATTAAAACCCTGACTAGTGAACTTCATGTATTCATATCCCGCCACTGCATTTAGGTTGAGGTTAGGAAAAATGTCCTTATTAAAATTCAAGGTGTGCGTGATTTGCTCGGTAATAAGTTCATTATTTGCTATGCTCGCATATCCGGTTGGCGAAGCGAACTGGTAAACCCCCAGCGCCTGGTCTGTGGAAGATCGTGAAATACCGGAACTATAATTAATGCTAAGCAGTACTTTATATTCAAGCCAGTTTGTAAACTTGTAAGAGGGAGAAATGCTTCCAAGGATGGTCGTTACCTTCAAATTTTCCTTTGCATATTGTGAATATGCAATCGGATTTGCGCCTTCAGACGGTAACATTCGAAGGGAACCATCCGCATTTGTGAGTGAAGCAGTTGGATTCCATGTAAGTGCAAAAAACACTGATCCCCCATTTCCGCCACTGAGATCAGAACCGTGCTGTATGTATTGACTCGAGTTCACATGAAAATCCAGCCCTAACTTTTTACTCTTGAGGCATTTCAAATTTGCAGAAAAATCAGATGTATATTTTTTAAAACCAGTATTTATAATGATCCCATCCTGGTTTAGATATCCTGCGGAAAAACGATATCTACCGTTATCATTACCGCCGCTACCAGCGACAGAGTAATTCTGCTGCCAGCCATTTTGCAAAATTGCATCCTGGGCATCCGCATTCCCGCCTTTATCAAAAGAATTATCCACGCCATAATATTTTATTGCTTCCCGGTACTGAGACGCATTTAAGACATCGATCGTTTTCAGCGCAGATGAAACGCCCGCCGAAACCGCCACATCAATTTTTGCCTCGCCCGTTTGACCTTTTTTAGTGTTTATAATGACAACTCCATACGCGGCCCTTGAGCCATAAATGGCAGTTGCAGAAGCATCTTTTAAAATATCGATTGAGGCAATGTCGATTGGGTTAAGAAAATTGAGTGGGTTAACATCCCTTTCGAGAGATCTTCCGTCTAGCGGCACCCCGTCTACCACGAATAGCGGTTGTCCCGTACCGGTAATAGCGGAATTGCCCCTAATCTTAATAGTTGTAGCGCCGCCGGGCGACCCATCATTGCTCATTACTTGTACGCCGGCAACTTTCCCCTGTATTAAAAGATCGGGAGATGTATAAATTCCTTTATTAAAATTTTTTTCGGAAACGGAGCTAACGGCGCCGGTAAGGTCTTTCTTCCTTGCAGTACCATAGCCGATCACGGCGACGCTGTCCAGTGAATTGCCGGCAGCAAGTAGGGCAACTGAAACAAACAACTGGTTATTTACCGAAACCTCTTTCGTTTCGTAACCTACATATGATACGATCAGTGTCGCCCTTGTTGAGGTGACATCAATTGTAAAACTTCCGTCTTCCTTTGTGGTGGTGCCGGAAGATCCTCCTTTTTCCGTAACGCTTGCAAATGGCAAAGGAGCTCCATTTTCATTTGTGATTTTACCCTGTATGTTATATTGAGAAAATGAATTGAACGTTAACACAAGGAGGGAGATACCGGTCAAGAAGGCATGAAAATGGTTAGCTCTTCTGTTAACGCTCATAAGCAACTTAGTTTAATCGATCGTGTCACATAACATACTACAAGTTAAACTCAACGGATCAAAATCCAAAAAAAACTTGAAGAACAGCTATCATTCTGAAAAGAATACAAAATTTATTCCTCGCCTGCTATTAACGAAAGTCTTGTGCTCCCAGGCATCGTTGTTTCATGTGGCAGGTAAATACATGCCACCAGGCTGCCGTCATTTGAACGCTCGTTCGTTTTTGTAATCACATTAATGGCATTGCTGCGCGTTAAATACAAGAGAAGATAATTAAACGAAAAATTTTTCCTACCGAATTGCCAGAAACGAGATCATCCTCAACTGACGATTATTTCTTCTGGCGCACCGAAATTTGATCTTATTCAGGTTTCAATCCTCGAATAACTACATTACCGGTTCCATTTTTATCGCAGGGATAACTGAATTCTTTTTTGAAGGCGACAGGGTCATTAATGGTTTTGTAAAACGCATCCAAATATTGTACAGTAGCTTTTATATATTTCTCGTCGAGAAAAGGACAGTCGGTGTAGAGCTTGTAAATATCTGCCTTTATGACGTCGAATGCAGCGATGGCTTCGTCAAACCTGGCCATGTCTTCAACACAAAACCCGCGATAACGCCTTTGCCTGACCGAAGACATCTCAAGCTCGTCAGCAGGTTTTGCGTAAGGCGCATTTACTATCCCTGCATGATCAAAGTCGTATGGCACCGGGGTGGCAACGCTATTGGTATCTGTCGCCAGCAGTTTAATATTCTGGTACTGCACTGACCAATCCGTATTACCGATCAGGTATTCAAACATGGCCATCTTCAAAAAAGCAGGCGGGTCAGTTTGTTCCGGCCGTAAGATTCGTTTTATCACAACATCGTTGTTCCTTGCAGCCACTTGCTGGTCTTCTTCCAGCAGGATACCATAAAATCCCGGGGTCACCTTATTCTTTTTTGTATCATTCAATTCAACTTTCACCAGCCTTGCCCTGAAACTTTTTAAGGTGACCAGGTTATATGCTTTATACACGAGCCATTCACGAACAACATAATCTTCTCCCTGGCAAGGCATCACCAGTTTTAATTTATTCTGGTCCCAAAAAATGGAAGACGAGAGTGTATCGCTTTTGGAAAATTGGAGCGAGATCGGCGGATAAGTACAATCTCCCATTGTTTTGCGAAAGTGTCCTCTTGTTTTTGCCTGTATGGAAACAGGCACTTCGGTGCCGTCCTCGGCCCTGTAAGAGAGAACGAGCGGATGAAGCTGTGAAACGTCAGCCCTGTCGTTCATTAATTCACGAATATTACCACTTAACCTGATCGTAAGTATCGAATCGTTATCGAACAACCCTGCTGGTCGCCGAACGGAATCCGCTGCGGGACTAGCCTGTGCCTTTATTTTAACTGTCGGGAAACAAAGCAGGCAGTTTAGCGGAAGGTAAAGCAGCAGTGAATATATTCTCATAGTCAATTAAATGATTAAGGTACAAAAAAAACAGGTGGCAGATCGCGTTCTCTCCATTCCTTTTATTTCGTCAAGCCCCGGTAAGATTATCCTGCCAGTAATCCGCCGGAAACGAAAGGGAAGTAATTATACGGGCAGATTAATTATAAACTCAGTTCCCTCAGCCTCTTTCGTCTCAACTTTGATTTCTCCTCCATGTGCTTTAATGATATCGTAACTCAAGCTCAAACCTAATCCTGTTCCTTCGCCTGTTGGTTTGGTAGTGAAGAAGGGTTGAAAGATTTTGTCAACGATATTTTGTTGCATGCCGGGGCCGTTGTCTGTTATTGAGATTAAGATTTTATTATCCAATTTTTTTGTGACCACTGTGACACGTGGGACGTAAGGTTGCTGACCTGACAGGTTCGAAGATCCCGTAAGGTCTTGCTGGAAGCCCTCGGGGTTTTTTGATTTTTCGCACACAGCGTAAAAGGCATTGTTGAATAAATTGAGCAACACTCTTCCGATATCCTGCGGAACGATGTTTATTTTTCCGATCGATTGGTCAAAATCGGTCTCCAGTGTTGCATTGAACGATTTGTCCCTGGCCCGCATGCCGTGATAACTCAATCGTAAATATTCATCTGCGAGGGCGTTTATATCTGTTGGCTCCTTTTGCCCTGAGCTTACGCGCGAATGTTGCAACATTCCTTTTACGATCGTATCGGCGCGCCTGCCATGAGATCGTATTTTCTCTTCGTTGTCTTTTATGCTGACCGCGATAACTTTCACCTCTTCGTAGTTTCCCTTGTCAACTTCGTCAACCAGTTCACTTATCAATTCGCCGTTCACCTCCGAAAAATTATTCACGAAGTTTAAAGGATTTTGGATCTCATGTGCAATGCCTGCGGTTAACTCACCGAGCGAGGCCATTTTTTCAGACTGAATGAGTTGCGTTTGTGCCGCTTTCAAATCTTGTAACGATTGTTTTAGTTCAGCGGTGCGGCGATTTATTTTTTCTTCCAATGCTACATTTGCCGCAACTAATTTTCTGGAGCGGTATTGAACAGCAAGTGCTACAATAGTAAAAAGAGCAAATGCATATAAACAGTACGCCCACCAGTTTTTCCACCATGGTAACCTGATCTCAAAACTAAATTCTGCGGGCTCTGTCCACACTCCATTGTAAAAAGATGATACTTTAAATGTGTAGTTACCGGGGGAGAGATTTAAATAATTTTCACTGACAGGCAGGTAGGTTCTGTCGCTCCATTTTTTGCTGGCTCCTTCGAGTATGTACCGGTACCATGTAGTATCGCTGGTATTACCATGGATCTGCGCAAAATGAAATTGGAGATAATTCTGATCATGAGGGAGCGAAAGATTTACCGGCATATTGTAATAGCCACTAACACTATCAAATTCGACCGCCCCTTTGTTTGGAATTGAAATGCTTGAGGGTAAGCTGCCACCTGTATAGAAACTATTTCGATTTCCCCAGAGCGTGTCCTTTTCATCCAAATATGTCCATGGCTCGTTTGAAAAAAGCTGTGGCTGATTAAATACGCTAAGGCCACTTATTTCAGTTTTTGCCTGAATACGAGGACTACCGTTCGCAGTCAGAGTTGTTATCCCTTTATCGCCCCATAAGAATTTGCCGTCTTTAGTGATAAGATCTGATGAATAACCTGTTCCGCTCTTAACGATTCCCTGGTCCCGCCCAAACGATTGGAATTTCCACACACTGTTTGAAGACGAAGGAGGCGTGATGATAGTTATTCCCCCCATCGTACCTGCATATATTTGGCCTCCGTGTTCATTTAAAGAAATAATTCGATCACTTATCAAACCTTCATTAACCGATAACTTTGTCAAAGAATCCCTTGCTGCGTTAATCACAAAAATGCCTTTATCGGTCCCGATCCATACGTTACCGGCAGCATCTCCAAGTACTATTTTGTTATAGTGTTCATCCATTCGGGGATCATCTTTAAAATAGCTTATTTTTTTATTCAAAGCATCGATCATTACAACACCGCCTGTGTGATAGGCGAGCCAAATATTTCCCTGGCGGTCGTGTCCCAGGCCGGTTAGCGAAGTCTCTCTTAAGTCGTGGTCTACATTCAGGTGTTGAACTATGTTTTTTCCCAGATCAAGTACATCAACGCCCACACCCGGGTTATCATTCGTCAATAGCCATATATTGTTCGTGTTGTCATTAGGTACTTCTGCCGTGATCAAAAGTGGATTACCCGGCAATCCTTCAGTTCTTCCAAAGTGTTTGATTGTTTTCTCTCGCCAATCCGCAATATCAACTCCCTTATCAGTAACTATGCAAATTTTATCGTTCACTACGTACATTGAATTGACCGTGTTGCCGCTAAGGCCGTTTTTTGTGTTCACGATTTTTACAAGTTTTGTCGTTGTATCAAGGATCCATACCCCCGAAAGAGTTCCTATCCATATTCTCCCCGCGTCATCTTGTTTAAGATCGGTTACGTCGACCTCACCTTCATGCTGCAACAGGCTGCCGTTATTTGTGTTTACTTCGTTCAAACCATGGTTATGCGCTATCCAAATTTGTCCTTGCCTATCCTTATATAGGTTTGTGATCTCGCTTGAATTGAGGCCATTTGTTGCGTTCAAAGTCTTAAGAAGCTTTTTATCGGGGCTAATTATTTTGATTCCGGCAGGCTCGTTAAAAAGGCTTGTTGCAGCTACCCAAATATTCCCATTATCATCTCCGGTAATCGCGGTAGGAATAAACCTGCCCAGGTCATAATGCGTAATGGTTTTTTTATAAATATCAATTGCATCGATCTGCGCGATCTCTGCGATCCACATCCGGTTTCTTCTGTCCTGGAACATTCTGAATGTTGTATCGCTTCGTAAACCAGCATTTTTATTTATATATTTTACCTTGCCGGACTTGAGATCGATAAATTTTACTCCTTTTAGCGTGTTTGCAATCCAGATATTTTTTTGGTTATCCAGAAAAATGCGTATGTCGCCATTATCAGTCGCCCGCCCCTGGTCGAACCATTTTATGCTTTCATTTTTTTCATCAATGATGTTTATACCAAAATGACCTGTATCACTATCAGGGAAATTAACTGCCCAAATTCTATTTTGTGAGTCTGTTACTATCCGTGCGATACTATTATTCGCAAGCCCGTTAGCGGTTGTGAGTCGTTTAAGGATTCCGGCTTTTTGATTGATCACGCAAATACCATTGCTGTTTCCCATTGATGCCCATATTTGTCCCTCGTTATCTTCCGATAAAAAAATGGCTAACGGCACCTGCGTGTATAGAAACAGGTTCTGCCCATCATACCGGTACAATCCTTTTTCTGTGCCAATCCACATAAACCCATTGCTATCCTGGAAAAGAGCAGTGGTAGATTTGTTACCGAAAGGTTCTCCGAACTCATATATTAAATCAGGGGACCAGCCTTTTATGTGAAAGTCTGCTCTTATTAATACCGGCGGTTCCAGAAGCGTCACTTTAAAT
>DASQJI010000453.1:0-4421 GCA_035631175.1 Parafilimonas sp. | reverse complement strand
AACGGAGTTGCTGAACGATCTAGTATCTGGCGAGGCAGGTTTTTTCATTCATGATTTTTTATCAAAAAATAACGCCGTCTATTTGGTTGCTGTAAGCAGCAGTAATAATTCACTGTATAATTCGGGTAATAAATATTCCATTTATAAAACAAATGGTACAAAGAATAGCCTTCGCAAAATAACACCTGATTACAGCAATATACAAAGTTTTAATGTAGGAGATAATGGACTTGTGTTCTATGTGCGGTACAATTACCCTGTGTATGAGCTTTGGCGCACTGATGGCACAGATGCAGGAACTCTTTTACTGTCATCAACACTTTACTCCTCCAACTATCTTAATGTTATTGGCAATACCGCTTTATTTGTTGCAGGTGATGCTGTAAATGGTTACGAATTATGGAAGAGCGATGGAAGCGTTGCAGGCACTAAAATGGCAAAAGACATAAATCCCGGCATTGGTAATTCAAGTCCCAAGGGAATGTTTATATACAAAAATGAAGTTTATTTTGCCGCTTATGATGGTGTGCATAATAGCTTGTGGAAATCTAATGGAACAAAAAGCGGAACTATAAAAGTCAAAGAGATTGATCCTTATTGGAATTACACTGTTACTTCCACAGCACGATACAATTTTGAAATTTCAAACAACATGCTATTCTTTGCTGCAATAGATACTTCAAATTTAAAAGGTGCCCAGGTTTGGAAAACTGATGGCACTACTGCGGGCACACAAGTGGTAAAGGACATTAACCCAACAGCCACATCAAATTATCCCAATCCAAGTTATTTTACAGATGTAAACGGCACTGTATTTTTTGTTGGCGATGATGGTCAGCATGGCAAAGAGCTTTGGAAAACAGATGGTACAAAAGAAGGTACTCAGCTTGTAAAAGATATTACCCCAGGAATTGATGCGAGTAATCTGAACAGCCTCACAAGTTTTGCAGGAAGGTTATATTTTCAATATGCCGTAGATGGTTGGTATTACCTCTGGACTTCCGATGGCACACCTGGAGGCACACATGAAGTTGAAGACGCCGGTATCGTAAACGTTAAGATTGCAAATGGAGCCATGCTCGCTTCAGATAACAAATTGTTTTTGTCCGGAATTACCTCTCAGTATGGGATGGAATTATATGTGGGTACGATAGAAGGTGAATCGATAAAATTTGCGAAGTCGATAACTGCAAATGAAAAAACATCTGTGCTCAACGCGGTGCTTTATCCCAATCCTGCAACTGATGTTCTCAATGTAAAAATTGAATCAGCGAACACCAGCAAGATGAATCTCGTCGTAATGGATTTTTCAAAAAGAATCTGGATAACCAAGGCAGTTGAGTTGTCGCAGGGAACAAATAATGTTCAGCTTTCAATACACAACCTGCCTGCCGGCACTTACTTCCTAAAAATAATCAACACAGATGGTAGTGAAAATGCAATGATGAAGTTTGTTAAACCGTAAGTTTTTAAGTGTTCTGCACCTCGAAGGAAGTGCAGAACACTTTGTTATCAACAATCACTCAACGAAAATTAAAAACCAGTCAAAACTAAATTCTGACTTTATTTGCTATTGGCAATGAAATCAAACCTGTCAGGACTTTCAGACCTGACAGGTTATTTTTGCGAGAGCGCTAAACATTTTGAATGAGCGCTCGTTCGTTTGATATTGCAATTCTCGCATGAAAAATCCTTTCAAAATTTCTCACCACTTTCTCCTTCACCTCTTTCATCGAAATTTTTTTCCCAAGTTCTTTTTCCAACGATGTGACCTGTTTATTCTGTATCCCACAGGGTGTAATTAAATTGAAGTAATTGAGATCAACATTTACGTTGAAGGCGAAGCCATGCATCGTAATCCAACGGCTGCATCGTATGCCCATCGCACAAATTTTGCGTTCTCTTCCTTTTATGCTCGCATCAATCCAAACACCCGTTTCCCCCTCGCTTCGTTCGCCTTTCAAACCATATTCTTGCATCGTCAAAATGATCACTTCTTCGAGACTGCGTAAATACCAGCCGAGATCCGGTTTGTAATTGTCGAGATCGAGGATCGGGTAACTAACCAATTGTTGCGGACCATGAAAAGTTATATCGCCGCCCCTGTTGATATGATAGTATTCAATGCCTTTTTCTTTAAGGATATGTTCGGTAACAAGGAGATTTTTTTCGTTGCCATTCTTTCCCAGTGTGTACACGGGCGGATGCTCCACAAACAAAAGATGATCCGGTTCACTTGTTGAATTTCTTTTCGCTGTTATCTTCTGCTGCAACAAATGCTCCTGGTAATCCCAAACGGTCTTGTATGGCATCAAGCCCAGGTCCTGTAAAACGATCTCTCGCATCCTGTAAAATTACGATCAAAAATCTAGCGCGGTCAATCACCTTATTTTTGCAGACATGCAAACAGGTGCGGAAATAATGAAGGAAGAGCTGGTTGATGATCTGTATGAAAGAAAGTCGTTCAAGGTCGACGCTGGCCAGGAACCTGTTCGCATCGACAAATGGGTTCAGCATCGAATTGAGAATGCCAGCCGGAATAAGATCCAGCAGGCAATAGAGGCTGGATTTGTCACGGTAAATGGTAAACAGGTAAAAAGTAATTATAAGATCAAACCCGGAGACGAGATCCTGTTAATGAGTTTAGTGAACCCGGAATACACGGAAGTACGACCGGAAAACATTGCCTTGAATGTTGTTTATGAAGACGAGGATGTGATGGTGCTGAATAAACCTCCAAACTTAGTGGTTCATCCAGGCGTTGGCAATTACACAGGTACTTTGTTGAATGGGATCGCTTATCATCTTCTTCAGCAAAATCCTACATTGACTGAAGACGATCTTCCAAGATACGGTCTTGTTCACAGGATCGATAAAAATACTACCGGGCTAATTGTTTGCGCAAAGACCGTCGAATCCGCAGCCCATCTGGCTAAGCAATTTTTCAACCACACAGTTTCACGAAAATACATTGCTCTCGTTTGGGGAAACATGGAAAATAATGAAGGTGTTATTGAAGCGCATGTCGGAAGACATCAGCGGCACCGCAAGATGTTCAACGCTTACCCTGAAGGCGAAACCGGCAAACATGCGATAACACATTATACAGTCATTGAACGGTTTCATTACGTTACGCTCGTTGCATGTCAGTTAGAGACCGGGCGCACTCACCAGATACGTGTGCATATGAAACATATCGGGCACACGTTGTTCAACGACGCCGAATACGGCGGCGATAAAATTTTAAAGGGAACGGTTTACAACAAGTACAAACAATTCGTTGAGAACTGTTTTGAGATTTGCCCACGAATTGCTTTACATGCAGCTACGCTCGGCTTTGTTCATCCCCGAACAGGTAAAGAAGTTTTTTTTGAAGCGCCATTGCCTGATGACATGCGGCTCCTGATCGACAAATGGCGGAGCTACGTGAGTTGAGCGTTTCCCACGCAGCTTTTTCCCACGGAGCACGCAAATTCCACAAAGTTGTTTTATAGAATGTTGATGAAAGACCGCTCGCAAAGGAATTATGAAGTGTTGCTTTCTGTTCTGTGCGCAAACGCTTGCTTTTCCCGCCAAGCACTCGAAGACTACAAAGTTGTGTGTTACATGTCAGCTCTGCAACGGATGTGAAGCTATTCTTCGTGTCCTCAGTCGGCTTTGCGGGAAACGGTTGGTCGTCTCCCACGAAGCACTCGAAGGCCACAAAGTTGTGTTACGTGTCGGCTCTGCAACGGACTTGAAGTTATTCTTCGTGTCCTGAGTGGGCTTTGCGGGAAACGGTTGTCGTCTCCCACAAAGCACGCAAAGGCCACAAAGTTTGTTTTATGCCATGCGGACGAAAGGCCGCTCTGCAACGGAATTTTAAAGCTTTCCTTTGTGTGCTCTGCGCCTTTGTGGGCAACGCTTTTGTTGGTTCCCACCAAGCACTCAAGGCCACAAAGTTGTTTTATACCATGTCGACGAATCTGCAATGGAATTCCTAAACTTCCCTTTATGTGCTCTGTGCCTTTGTGGGCAACGCTTTGCGAGATCTATGCTGGTTTGAAGCTTATTTTCAAAATTTCTTTGGTGGAATCCGTGACCTTGAAACGCTCGTCAATTCTGTGGGCGATCACCCATAAAATTTTTTTGTTCATTTCAATCACGCGAATATTTTCTTTCTCGGTCTTTGAAATCTTTTGGTCGATAAAAAATCGGCTAAGCTTTTTTTTATGTCTTTTCAATCCAAGAGGATAGAAATAATCTCCTTTCTTCCACCTTCGAAGAACCAGAGGAAATTCGATAAGTTTCGCGTCGAGGTGTGCGGATAAGTTTGAAGTTTGATGTTTGAAGTTTGATGTTTGAGCCTGCCCGTTTGAAGTTGTGATTACTTCAAGAGATAGCGTTCCGTTATTAAGTTCGATAGCTTTTGTGTCAGCTTC
>DASQJI010000452.1:0-4687 GCA_035631175.1 Parafilimonas sp. | reverse complement strand
GGAGCTGTAGAAGTTAGCGTACAGGAAGTTGAATCAGGCTGGTGGATCGGCACGTATGATAAGGAACAACGACTGATCAAAGAGGATACGCAGGTTGTAATCTAATTAAATCGGAAATGAAACTTCAATCATTCATATTTATTGTCATCGCCGGTTTCGTGGTTGGGGGATGCAGCAATGTGCGTCGCGACCCCGGGCATGTGTATATGCCTGACATGGGTTATAGCCGCGCTTATGAAACTTATGCAGACCACAGCGACCTGGAAAAAGACGGGATATTTTATAATAATATGCCAGTTGCGGGCACGATCGCAAGGGGAGAAGAATTGCCATTTCCATTGGCAAAAGATGCACCGGGCGACTCGGCGAATTATGTTGCTTCAAGGCAAATAACAAATCCATTAACGCTTGACTCTACGCATTTACAGGAAGCCCAACGTCTCTATCTCGTTTATTGCGGTATTTGTCATGGAAAGGCTCTGGACGGTAATGGCCCGTTGTACAATAGTGGTAATGGTCCTTTTGGTGCAAAGCCTGCAACATTGGTTGGTGATCCGAAATATGAGAGTATGCCGGAAGGACAAATGTTTTATTCTGCAACCTACGGTAAAAACCTAATGGGAAGCTATGCTTCGCAATTGACGAGGACGCAGCGCTGGGAGGTGATCGCCTATATCAAAGCGAAACAGGCGGCTAATGCAGCTAAGTCGGCACCGGCAACAAGCGATAGTACAAGTGCCGGAACGAAATAAAAATTATCAGGCGATAAACAAAAACGAATGGCCTCAATAAAAGAACAATTTGAAATTCCTTCGAGGATGAGAACCTGGTCAGTGGTCTTAATTGCCATTGGTGTTGTTGCTTTCATTCTTGGGTTGGTGACAAAGGGCTTAAGCAGCGACGAGCATCAAAAGGCGATCTTCATTGGAACGCTGATGTACAATAGCATTTTCTGGATGCTCATCTGCAATGCGAGTATGTTCTTTATTTGTGCTACAACGCTGGCCATGGGCGGATGGAATACTGTTATAAGAAGAGTGCCTGAAGCTATTTCGACGTTGGTTCCGGTTTTTGGTACCATAACTCTTTTGATCTTCCTGTACGTGGTCGTGATCGATCATACGCATAGTGTTTATCATTGGCTCGACAAAGAAGCTGTGGAAAAAAATGCGGCCCTGAAAGGAAAGAGCGGCTTTTTGAGCCCGGTATTTTTCATGGTATGGAGCATTCTTGCAATTGGTTTATGGAGTTTGCTCGGCTACAGAATGCGCCGCCTGAGCAGCGAAGCCGACGACGGACCAATGGATTATGAAACGGGCAAAAATTATATTTGGAGGAATACCGTTACAGGTGCGATGTTCATTGTATGGTTTGCGTTGACCGTTGCGTCAACTGTTCCATGGTTATGGATGATGAGCCTTGATCCGCTTTGGTACAGCACCATGTATAGCTGGTATACGTTTGGAAGTTCCTTTGTAGCCGGAATGAGCCTGATCGGCCTGTGGCTGATCTACATCAAAAACAAAGGTTATCTCGCCTACGCGAACCAAAACCATCTGCATAACATTGGGATCTTTATGTTCGCATTCTCTGTTTTTTGGACCTACCTGTGGTTCTCGCAGTACATGTTGATCTGGTACGGTAACATTCCGGAAGAAACAATTTATTTCAAACACCGTGTTCAGGGCCCATGGAAGGGAATTTTCTTCATGAACATCATCATAAACTTTGTTTGTCCTATACTGATCCTCATGAAACGCGCTGTTAAACGCAATTACACACTAATGACGTTCATGGCGGTATTGATTATTTTTGGGCACTGGATAGATTTTTATCAAATGGTGATGGGCAGCATCCGTCCTGAACAGGCTACATTAAGCTGGCTGGATTTCGGCATAGCGGCTTTATTCATTGGAATAATGATCAATTTTGTTGGAAGAGCACTTGCTAAAAAGCCGCTCGTGCCCGAGTATCATCCGTTCCTGAAAGAAAGTGTCGTGCATCACATATGAAAGTTGAAGTTCTAAACTGAAAATAAGAGTTGACATGTCAATGTTTTTTACCATAACGGTTATTATCCTGGTCTTTTTGATCATTTTCCAGATAGCAAAGGCCAGTGAATACGTAGCTGTTATCAAAGGGGAAGAAAAAAGCAGGAAAGAGCAGAATAAAGTGAACGGATTTTTTATGATAGCTTTCCTCATCGCCGGTCTCATTGGCGTGTACTTATGTAATAAAGCATTATATCCGAAAACACTAATGCCTCATGGCGCTGCCAGCACACAAGGTGAAAAAGTTGACAGCATGCTATGGCTAACCTTGATAATAACAGGCACCGTTTTTTTGATCACGCAATTCCTTCTTTTCTGGTTTAATTTCCGTTACCAGGAAAGCGACAAGAGAAAGGCATACTACTATCCGCATAACAATACGCTCGAATTAATTTGGACCGTGGTGCCTGCGATCGCGATGACCGTGTTGGTGGTGATCGGCCTTCGTAACTGGTTCCGCTTTACGGGTGATGCTCCTAACAACGCGATGCAGGTGGAAGTAACCGGCAAACAATTTGGATGGATATTTCGCTATGCGGGACACGACAATATTTTTGGAAAGAAATATTATAAACTGATCGACGACGCGAATAGCAATTCGCTCGGCCAGGACTGGAATGATAATACAAATTTCGATGATATCGTTGTTTCCCAAACGATGTATGTTGTAAAGAACAAACCGGTAAAACTCATCATCAACTCACGAGATGTGATACACGATGTCGGTCTTTCAGAATTCAGGCTGAAAATGGATGCAGTGCCGGGAACGCCGACTACTTTATGGTTTACGCCAAAGTACACGACAAAAGAAATGAAAGATATCACCGGCAACCCGGATTTCCAATACGAAATAAGTTGTGACCAGATGTGCGGCAACGGGCATTATTCAATGAAAGGTGTTGTTGAAGTAGTAACACAGGAAGAATATGATATTTGGCAAGCGCAGCAAAAGCCAAATTATTATGCTGCGTTTCCGGATAAAGACCCGGCTAATAAAAAACCGGCAACACCGGTAGCCGACAGTACAAAAACGACAGCCACTGCAGCCACATCAACTGATAAGACGAAGATGTAGAATAGTTCCGGCTGGCAAAATGTTTGATTTATTAATTAATAAGATATCTAATGAGTAACGAGGCACATATGCACACAGAGACAGGTGTAAGCGTTCCGGTGGAGGTGCATCATGAAGAACATGTCCATCATCATCATCATGAAAGCTTTATTACAAAATATGTTTTCAGCCAGGATCATAAGATGATCGCGAGGCAGTTTTTGATGACGGGTATGTTTTGGGGCGTTTTAGGTGGATTGATGTCTGTATTGTTTCGCCTTCAACTTGGTTATCCTGAAGAAAGTTTTCCGTGGCTCCAGGATCTTCTTGGAAAATGGTGGTTCGAAAACGGCCATCTCACAGCACAAGCGTATTACGCACTGGTAACCACACATGGGACAGTGCTTGTATTCTTTGTATTAACAGCGGGTCTGAGCGGAACATTTGCAAATCTTCTGATCCCGCTGCAGGTAGGCGCAAGAGACATGGCGTCCCCTTTTCTAAATATGCTTAGCTACTGGTTTTTTTTCCTGGCAAGTGTGATCATGCTGTCGAGCATATTTGTTTCAACCGGACCATTCAGCGGAGGCTGGACAGCCTATCCTCCTTTAAGCGCATTGCATGACGCGTCGCCGGGTTCCCAACACGGCATGGACCTCTGGCTTATTGCTATGGCAACATTCGTAGTGTCTTCATTATTAGGAGGCCTGAATTATATTGTAACTGTTTTGAACATGCGCACGAAGGGCATGAGCATGACCCGTCTGCCTTTGACGATATGGGCACTTTTCTTTACGGCAGTCCTCGGCGTGCTTTCATTCCCTGTTCTTTTATCAGGCTTCATTCTCCTGATATTCGACCGCAACTTTGGAACAAGCTTTTATCTGTCTGATATTTTTGTGGCTTCCACTAACACAGCCTTGCCTAACGAAGGAGGTAATGCTATTCTCTTTCAGCACCTGTTTTGGTTTTTAGGACATCCGGAGGTCTATATCATTTTGCTTCCGGCCCTGGGGATGGTGTCGGAGATCATATCGACGAATGCCCGAAAACCGATCTTCGGTTATATGGCAATGGTGGCCTCACTTTTTGCGATCGCCATATTATCATTCCTTGTTTGGGCGCACCATATGTTCGTTACCGGTTTAAACCCGTTCCTTGGTTCTATATTCGTTTTGCTCACACTGCTGATTGCGGTGCCATCCGCGATAAAAGTATTTAACTGGCTCACAACTTTGTGGCGCGGGAGCATCCGGTTTACACCAGCAATGCTGTTTGCCATAGGTTTCGTCAGCTTATTTATCTCGGGCGGACTAACAGGTATCTGGCTCGGGAACTCTGCGCTCGATATTCATCTGCACGATACTTATTTCGTAGTCGCTCACTTTCACATTGTGATGGGCGTGGCATCTATGTTCGGAATGTTCGCCGGTATTTATCATTGGTTCCCGAAAATGTTTGGCCGCTATCTCAACCACACACTTGGATATATACACTTTTGGATCACAATGATCGGTGCGTATCTTATCTTCTGGCCGATGCACTATGAAGGTTTGGCCGGCATGCCTCGCCGTTATTACGA
>DASQJI010000451.1:0-3917 GCA_035631175.1 Parafilimonas sp. | reverse complement strand
TTTCTTTAGCGCCGTTTTCATATTAAGGTGCGACCCGAACTCATATGGATCCCACAAAGCCCACGGAATTCACGAAGAGAGATTTTTAATGCTCCTTTGTGGCCTTCGCGCGCTTTGTGGGAGAATGAACTTCGTTCGCGCAGTTTTTCCATTTTAACGTGCGTCCCAACTAATATCGA
Source organism: Parafilimonas sp. (assembly GCA_035631175.1). GTDB lineage: Bacteria > Bacteroidota > Bacteroidia > Chitinophagales > Chitinophagaceae > Parafilimonas. The sequence goes on along the minus strand of DASQJI010000451.1, from coordinate 3,738 downwards.
TCCCAGAAAGGCCACGGAATTCACGAAGAGAGATTTTTAATGCTCCTTTGTGGCCTTCGCGCGCTTGGTGGGAGAATGAACTTCGTTCGCGCAGTTTTTTCATTTTAACGTGCGACTCCAACTCATATCGATCCCACAAAGCCCACTGAGTACACAAAGAGAGATTTTAATAGTTCCTTTGTAGCCTTCGCGTGCTTAGTGGGGAGCGAGAACTTCTTTGTGAGCTATTAGTCTTCACGTATAAAAGCATCTACATGCCGGAAAAGTTTTTACTTTGATTGAAATTAAGAACGATGCGTTGTGACAGGCTAACATGTTTTTGGTTATTCCTCCTATTGACCATTTCAGCGGGTGCTCAAACTGCTGATATGAATTCGCTGGATTCGTTTTCAGCCAAACTCATCACGAATCTCAGGGCGAATGCAAAAGAGCACGCTTACGTCGTTACCGACAAGTCGGTGTTCCGCGCGGGAGAATCGGTTTGGTTTACTGCATTTCTTTTGAATTCAGCTTCGCAGAAATTAAGCACTAAAAGCAGGTTTGTTTTTGCTGACATAGTGAATGAGCACGACAGCGTCGTCAAACGCGTAACCATGGATGCAGGAAACAGGCAACTAACTTCCCGATTGCAGCTACCAGATTCGTTGCCGGCAGGCTTTTACTGGCTCCGCGCATATACAAGCCGAATGGCATTGATCGATAGCAACGAGATTGGAATAAGGCCGTTATACGTAGTGGGAAGAACAAACAATATCGTGCGTGCTCCAAACAAGAAAGCAACAACACGCGAAGAGATCCCGACTGTTGCTTTCTACCCGGAAGGGAATAACATAATAACCGGAATAAATTCAATTGTGGCGCTGAGTGTAACCATCAACGGCGCCCCGTTGAGTATCGACGGCTATGTGAAAGACGATCGCGAAACGATCGCCACAAAATTTTCCACCAATTCAAACGGCCTCGGAAAATTTGAATTCGAACCGTCGGGGTATCGCAAATACCTGGCAGTGATAAACTGGCAGGGAAAGGAGATCAGTTATTTGCTTCCCGCTTTTAATTTCTTCGGTGGGCAATTGTCTGCTTCAAAGCAATCCGACGGTTATAAATTAAGGATCTTACTCGGCGACTCTATCTACGCAAAGGATGCACGTACTTATGTTGCAGGCTTTTCGCGCGACAGTTTGGTATTCGCCGCAATAGGTAAAGGCCAGTGCGAAGTATTTGTTGACGACAGGAAATTACCGCAAGGCATCACCACCTTCTACTTGTTCAATAAAGATTTTAAGCCGATCAGCGAGCGCAGCGTTTACGTGAACGACAAGCCAGTGGTTGCAGTTACAACCGATAAAAATAGCTACGCTACACGTGATAAGGTTACTCTTGCCGTTTCGGTAACCGATGCAGAACAACAAGCAATTCCCGCGGTTGTCGCTGTGTCGGTCAGCGATTCCATATTTTCCAATGATGATGAATGTGATCGCAACAACGGCCCGGCGACACTTGATAATTTATTCTCGAACGATAACACCTGCTTTAACGATGAGCAAATGGATTTGATGATGCTGACGCGGGCTAACACTTATGACCGTTTTTCAGAAAAACAAACACAAACTTTTTCGAGTGATGATGATAGCCTGCTCTTTATCAAAGGGACTATTGTAAATGCCAGGAAAGAACCTGCAGCAAATAAACTCGTGTTACTCATTTCCGGCTCAGGAACTAGCGGTTTTTTTGCAACAGACACCACTGATACCGGCGGCCAATTTTGTTTCCCGGTGGAAAATTACCCGGACAGCGCACAGTTTGCGATCCAGGTGAAGGAGTTGAATAAGAGCCGCGCCCTGAATGATCAGGTATTGATCAATAAACCCGTGTTCCCACGATTAAAAACACCAGCCGCGCTAAAAAAATATTATGAACCGGAGCCAAAGTTACGGCAGCGTGTCAGCAATTACTACAACGTGCAGTGGAATGATGCCGGCGAACCGCAGTTGGCGCCCGTTATGGTAACAGGCCAGCAAAAGACTGTTGACTACGATGAGTCGAAAAGAGTTAGTCCGTACTCAGCAATTTTAACATCGAAAGATCTCGATGGGCGAATGAATGTGGATGATGCGATCCTAATGATACCTGGCTTGCAAGTATTAAATGGCTACGTGGTTATTCACGGACTGAATGCAATGATAGCGCCTAATCCCGCATCCGAACCGATGATTGTCGTGGAAGGAGCGCAGATGACGCCTTCTTCCGACGCGATCGGCATTGTTAGCCCTGTTCTGAGCTACCTGCACAGTCTTAATCCAAAGGACATTGATTTTATTGAAGTGCTTAAGGATGCGGACGCTGCTGCGTATGGAGTTAGAGGCGCAAACGGCGTTATCCTGATCAATCTCAGGAATAAGCCACGGGAATATTATTCTTTCACAAACAATATGACCCAATTTTATGCGGAGGGTATCTCGAAACCGGCCGTATTCGTGAGCCCGGTTTACGATAAGAAAGATAAAAAGTCGGCTGCATCACCTGATTATCGCTCCACCATTTTCTGGAACGGCAGCTTGCTAACGAATGATGCAAAAAGTGCCGGTATCAGTTTTTACACAAGTGATATTCCAAGTATATACAGGGTAACTGTTAGAGGTATTACGATCCATGGCGATATCATTTATAGAACGATCAATATTCAAAGTAAATGAGCAACCGCAGTTAACGATTTCACGCAAGAATTTTTTTATGAGCGATTACAACCTTCAAAGATTTATTGATGCTCAGCGAAGCGACTACGCTACGGCTCTCGAGGAAATAACGGCCGGCAAAAAACGAGGCCATTGGATGTGGTATATTTTTCCGCAACTGTTGGGCCTCGGGTACACGAGCACGTCTGTCACCTACTCAATAAAGGACTTAGATGAAGCGGCGGCATACCTCAGGGATCCAGTGCTGGGCGTTCGCCTGGTTGAGATCTGCAATGCGCTGCTTAAGCTTGACAACAACGATGCGCATAAAATATTTGGCAGTCCGGACGATCTGAAACTTCGGTCATCCATGACATTGTTCTCGTTAGTGCCAGGTGCAGATAAAATATTTCAACAAGTGTTGGATAAATTTTTTGGTGGAAGGAAAGACGAGAAAACATTACAGCTATTGAACTTGTAAGTTTTGAAAAGCACCGTGTCATTCTCCAAGAGGTTCTTTTAAATGAACCTTATAATTCCCTATTTATTTTTTCTACGTATCATCTTCTTGTACAAACAGTAAAACAACAGTAAAACAATTGTGTCACCCCGTTCTCGTCCATTTAAAATGCAGATTGAAACGGTGTGTTGTATATAGAATCGTTTTTATGATTTCTTAAATTTGTTTCGCACCAGGAATCGAAAGGGTTGAGATCGGGAAACGGAATGATCGGAAATCCAGAGCCGATAAATTGCTACCTTAGACATCGCAATGCAATTTTGATGCACATTGAACGAGACGGACAAGTGTGCGACGCAACGAAGCCGCCATGAAACCAGGAGCTGGTTACATAATAAAAATTAAAACGAAAATAGCGATCGTTGTTTCGATTGATCACTTGTAAAACGAAGGCGATGTCCTTTCCCATCGCTCCAGAATGCTGAGCATGAGGTCATGACCCAAAAAGAGATCCATAACGATCAATTATTTAAAGAAGCTAACGAAGCGACACTCCGTTATCATACGCGGCGACATTTCTTAAAGGAATGCGCGATGGGCTTT